>NZ_CP113431.1:2720000-2922500 GCF_030506255.1 Nocardioides sp. Arc9.136
GGCTGGCGAGGGCGACGCGCACGGTGTCCCCCACGAGCCGGTCCTCCGCCATCAGCACCAGCCGGGGCCGGGGTCCGCGACGCGCCTCGTCGGCCGTCGCCGGGTCGGGGACCCCCGGGCCGGTCGGCTCCGGGGCGCGGGCAGTGCCCGACGACCGCGCCTGCGACGGTCCGGTCGACGGCGCCGCCCCGGCTCCGTCCGGGGCCTCACCACCCGTGAGGCTGGTCGCGTCCCCCGCGCGTGTGGCCACCGCGCTCAGCCGCCCTGGTCGACGTAGACGTTGTCGACCGCGCCGTTGAACTGGTCGGGGTCGGACGCCGCGATGACGCCCCCGGGCAGCACCTTGGCGCCCACCGCCACCGGGACGGCGGGGTCGAAGACGACGGCCCCGATGCGGCCGACGGCGGAGACGCGGCTCGGCGGTGACCAGGTGCGGTCCGGCCGGGCTCGGGCGAGCGCCAGGACCAGGCGCCGCCCGTGGCGCGAGCAGGAGGCGCGGTACCAGCGCTCCCGCTCGACGGCGGACCGTGCGCTCACGGTCACGGCGCCCCGGTCGCCGGCGACCCGGCACGAGACGACGCCGTGGTCGACCTGCAGCTTCAGCTGGGAGCCGTCGGCGAAGAGGCCTCGCTGCAGCAGGTTGTCGCCGTCGTCGGTGCCGGTGCCGTCGGACTCGGCGTCCAGGGCGAAGTCCGCGCCGAACGCGAAGCGCACCAGTCCCGGGCTCAACCGGTCGCGGCCGCCCTGGGAGCGCACCACCACCGCGGCCGCGCCGTCCTCGCCGAGGCCCGGGAACCGCGCACCGGTGCCCGGCACCCCCTCGTCGAGGAGCACCCGACCGCCGTCCTCGGTGGTCACGTCGACGACGACCGGGTGCGTGCCGCGGTTCGACACCCCGGCGAGCACGGCGCCCGGCGTGCCGGCCCCGCCCTCGAAGTCCAGGCGGAGCTCGCGGGGCCGGTCGTCGACGGGGAAGTCCGCGCGGCCCGCGAGCCGGGTCTGCTGCGGCGTGCAGGCCACCGACGTCCCCGCCAGGAGGGCGACGGCGACCGTGGCCACGCGGCGGGCTCGGGCGCTCACGGCGCGAACCCCGCTCCGGGAGCGAGCCCGGGTCCGGGGGCCGGTTCCGGCGGCGGGCCCGGAGCCGGCTCGGGAGCCGGTCCGGGTGCCGGCGCGGTCGGGGCGGGCGCCGGGGCACCGCCGGGTCCGGAGTAGAGGAACAGGGCCCGGCCGGCCCAGCTGGTCCCGTCGAGCGCCGGGCCCGAGAGGCGGCGGGCCGACGACGCGACGGGCACGCCGTGCCGACTGCGCGGTCGCCACCCGAGCAGGCGCAGACCGCCGTCGGCGCCGGCGACGTACAGGTGGGTGCTCGTCGCAGCCATGCCGCGGACGTCCGCGGGGTGGAAGCCACGCACCCGCTGGGCGGCGGCGCGGCGCCGGGCGCCGACGACGCCGCTGGACGGCGAGAAGTAGCGGTAGTGCAGCGCGTCGGACCCGCTGCGCGTGAAGTAGATCCGCCCGTCCTGGAAGAACATCGCGGTCGCGTTCCGCACGTCGTCGCGCCACGAGGTGAGGACGCGGATCCGGTCCTGGGTGGCCACCGGCTCGGCGGCGCCGTACGTCGTCCCGTCGAAGGTCCGGCGGGTCAGCGAACCGTCCGGGTGGGCGAGGTAGAGCCACCCGTCGACCATGAAGGCCGCCCGGACCGACGACCAGTCGACACCGCCGTCCGGTGCGGTCGTGGGGCCCTCCACCGGACCGGAGGGGCCGACGAGCCGGCGTCTCTCCAGCCGGTCCGAGCCGCCGACGCCACCGACGTAGACGTCGTTGGGCACGACGGACCGCCGCACGGGGGGCGGCACCGCAGCGCCGCGCGGGAGGAGCGCGACCCGGGCGTGGTACTCCCCCGCGACGTGCACGGTGTCCGACACCAGCCAGAGGCCCTGCTCGGTGGCGAGGAAGTCGAAGACACCGGCCCCGCGGTCCCGGCCGGGGTCCCAGGCCAGGGGCAGGCCGTTGAGCGGGTCGAGGGCGGCGATGCCGTTGCGGGCCACCGCACCCGGTCCGGGCCGGTTGCCGGCGAAGGGGTTGTTCCACCACCGCTCGTGACCGCCGACGTAGACCGCCGGGCCGGTCACCTCGACCGCGTACGTCGTGTCGCCGCCGCTCTGGTCGTTCCACGAGGGCTGCACGCGCCGGCCGGTCGCCGCCGCCTCGAACCTGCTGACCGAGTCGCAGGCCGCCGACCCGCCGCCGTACGCGCCGGTCGTGGCCACCACGAAGTAGCGGCCGTCCGGGGAGAAGTCGACGTCGCGCATGTAGGAGTCGTTGTGGCGCGAGCACGGCTCCTCGTAGAACCGGGTCCGCAGGCGCCCCGGCCGTGCGACCGTCCCGCGCAGGTCCAGGGTCAGGAGCTGGTGCGCCCGGGCCCCGGCGAGGCGCGCGAAGTTGCCGACCGCGACGAGCCGCGAGCCGTCCGGAGACACGTCGAGCTTCAGCACCTGGGTCTGGCCGCGCCGGTGGTGGCCGCCCACGCGGAGCGTCATGTAGCCCGTCGGGCGGCCCGTCGAGGGCGAGAGGGTCGCGAGCGCCTTGCGGGCCCGCCCCCCGATGTGGGTGAAGGCGCCGGCCACCCAGAGGCGGCCGTCGCGCAGGCGCAGGTCCCGCACCTTGCCGGCCACCGGGGAGGGGTCGAAGGAGGGCACCACCGCGCCGTCGCTCGTGCGCAGCCGGGCGAGCCGCGCGTACCGGTCGCCGTCGATGGTGGTGAACGTGCCGCCGACGTACAGGCTCTCCCCGTCCGCAGCCGGCTCGACCACCCGGACGCCGCCGACCACCTGCGGCCGGAAGGTGGTCAGGACGCGTCCCGTGCTGGCGCTGAACGCCACCAGCCCGCGCCGCTGGAGGACCGGCGTCGCGAGCGGGGCGGGTCCGTCCTCGCGCACCCGGGTGAAGGTCCCGCCGAGGAACACCGTGTCGCCGACCTGCGCGATGGAGTACACCCGGCCGTTGAGGACGTGCGGCGTGCCCGCGGACGGCTGCTCGGAGGCCAGGTGGTCGCCGACGCCGGGCACCCCGACCACACCGCCCGCCGACCGGGCCGCGAGGGTGCCGGTCGACCCCGCGAGGGCGGCCGGGGCCGCCAGGCCGGTGCACACCAGCAGCACGGTGACGAGCACCGTCACCGGCACCGTCGCCGGCGGCGTGGCAGCTCGAAGGCTCATCAAGGTCCCGACCTCTCGGCAGCAGGCGACGACACGTCCGGTCGTCGAGGCTCGAAGGCTAGGAGCGCCGGGGACGCTCGGGAGCGCCGCTCGCGCGGACTTCCTCAACATTGGTGAGGGCAGCGGCGACGCCCGTGGGTTGGCTGGAGACCATGCATCCGGCTGTCCTCGTCCCGCCCCCGAACGCACCCCCGGTCGCGCCCCCGGTCGCACCGCCGGCGGGGCGCTCGACGGGGGCGGCGCGACCCGGGCGCTGGACCGGTCCGGGCTGGCCGATCACGGTCCTCCTCGCCGGCTACCCCCTGTGGTGGCTGCTCGGCATCGACGCCTTCCTCCCCCTCGCCCTGGCCGTGCCGATGGCCCGGCAGCTGCTGCGCGGACGCACGGTCGTCCTGCCCGCGGGGCTCGGGTGGTACCTGCTGTTCCTCTGCTGGATCCTGCTGGGTGCCGCACTGCTGTGGACCGACGCGCCGAGCGCCGTGCCCGGCGGTGGCGGGCCCTCCCGCCTCCTCGTCTTCGGGTTCCGGCTGGCGTGGTACGCCGCGTGCGCGGTCGTGCTCGTCTGGGTCGCCAGCAGCCGGCGCGAGCACCTCTCGGACGGCCACGTCCGGGGGCTCCTCGCCTGGCTGTTCCTCGTCTGCACGGCGGGCGGCATCGTCGGGCTGCTCTACCCCGACCTCGAGATCACCTCGCTGACCGAGGCGCTGCTGCCGGGCGCCCTGCGCGAGAACGCCTTCGTCGCGTCGCTGGTGCACGCGGAGGTCGCGGACGTGCAGTGGGTCCTCGGGCGACCCGAGCCCCGCCCCAAGGCGCCGTTCGCGTTCACCAACACGTGGGGCAGCGTCCTGTCCCTCGCCCTCGTCTTCCTCGTCGCACTGGACCGGCGCCGCCGGCCGTGGCTCAGGCTCGCGATCCCCGCGCTGCTCGTGGTGGCGGCCTGGCCGGTCGTCTACTCGCTGAACCGGGGGCTGTGGGTCAGCATCGCGATCGGGGCGGTCGCGCTGGTCGTGCTCCGCGCCGCACGCGGCGACCGGCGGGCCGCGGTCGGCCTCGCCCTCGCGGTCATCGTCGGCGTCGGCGCGCTGCTCGCCAGTCCGCTCGGCGCGATCTACGGCGACCGCTTCGAGAACCAGCACAGCAACGGGCGTCGCGGGCAGCTGGTGGCCACGACCGCCGCCTCGGTGACCACCGGGTCACCGGTCGCCGGGTTCGGGACCACCCGGGACGTGCAGGGCAGCTTCGCCTCCATCAGCGGGGCCGCCACCCCCGACTGCCCCGCCTGCGGCGTGCCCCCGCTCGGCACCCAGGGCCAGCTGTGGCTGGTCCTGTTCTCCCAGGGCTGGGTCGGGCTCGGCCTGTTCCTGACCTTCGTCGCGCTCGCGCTGGCACGGACCTGGCGCTGCCGCACCACCAACGAGACGGTCTGCACCTTCGCGCTGCTCTTCCTGCTCGTCCAGCTGCCGGTGTACGACACGCTCGGCATGTCGCTCTACATCGTCATGGTGGCGGTCGGTCTCGCCGCCCGGGAGCGGTCCGAGCGGGCGGGCGCGCTGCCGGCGCGCAGGCGGGTCGACGACCTCGGCCGGCGGCTGCGCCGGGCGGCGCCGGTGGTCGCGGTGGCCGTCCTGCTGGGCGCGCTCGCGGGCGCTGCGGTGGCCGCAGCCCCCGAGGAGCCGGAGCACCGGGCACGGATGCTCATCCTGCTCACCCCCGCCCCGGTCTACCTCTCGACCGGGCCGGACCGCGTCGCCGCCGGCGAGGACTACGACCCGCCGCGGAACATCACCGTGGACACCGAGGCGGCCCTGCTGATCTCCGAGCGCTCGCTGCGCCGGGCGTCCGCGGCCACGGGGGTGGCGGTCACCGACCTGCGCGAGGCGGTCGCGGTCGTCGCCCCGCCGAACTCCGAGGTGCTCGAGCTCTCGGTCGACCTGCCAGACCCCGACCAGGCGCAGACGGCGGCGGCGGAGGTCGCCTCGTCGTACCTCCGCGAGCGCGAGGCGTTCCTCCTGCAGCGCCGCGACGACCTCGTCCGGCGCCTGACCCGCGAGCTCGCCGCCCTCGACAGCGGCGTCGGTGGGTCGCAGACCCAGCGGCAGGGCATCGCGCGGGAGATCGACTACCTCGAAACGTCGCGACCCAAGGTCGGCGAGGTCATCCGCACCATGCCGGCCGTGCGGCTGCCTGACGGCAGCGAGGTGCCGGTCGCCTCCGGCGCGGGCCTCGGCCTGCTCGCCGGCGTGGTCCTGGTCCGACGCCCGCCCCGACGCCCGACCCGACGCCCGACCCAGCGCCCGACCGGGCGCGGACCCCTGCACCCGCAGCACGAGGAGGAGCGCCCGTGAGGACCGACCGGCCCGCCACGCCCACCACCACCACCACTGCCACCACTCCCGCTCCCAGGCAGGGGCGCCGCCGGCTGCCGAGCGTCGACGTGGTCGTCGCGGTCCGCGCGGACCCCGGGCAGGCGCGCACCGCCGTGGCCTCGGTGCTGGCCCAGGACTACGCGGGCCGGATCCGCTGCCTGGTGGTCCACGACCGGGACCACCGGCCGGGCGGCGGCCCGGGCGACCCGGGCGGCCTCGACGGGCTGGGCGGCCTCGAGGGCCTGGACGGCCGGGCACCCGGCCGGTCCGTCGAGGTGCTCGCCAACACCCGCTCCCCCGGGTCCGCGGGTGCGCGCAACACGGGGATCCTCGCCGGCGGCGGCGACCTCGTCGCGTTCTGCGACCAGGCCGACGTGTGGTTCGAGGACAAGGTGACCCGCCAGGTGGCCGTCCTGGAGCGCACCGGCGCGGCCGCCTCGGTCACCGGGGTGGTCGTCGACCACCGTGACCACCGCACCACGCGCATCCCCAGGCCCGACGAGCTCACCGTGCACCGCCTCGCCCGGCGGCCGACCGCCGCGGGCCACGTCCCGACCGTCATGGTGCGGCGCTCGCGCCTGCTCGACGACATCGGGCTGCTCGACGAGGAGCTGCCGGGTGGGTACGCCGAGGACTACGACTGGCTCCTGCGGGCCGCGACCGTCGACCGGTTCGCCGTGGTCGAGATGGGGCTCGTCCTCGCCCGCCCCCGGCCCCTCGGCCCGCAGTGGCCGGCCGCCGTCGCGGCGATCGACCGGCTGATCGCCAAGCACGCCGCGTTCGCCGAGGACCCCCGGGCGCTCGGACGGCTGCACGGGCAGCGCGCCGTCGCGCTCGCCGCCTCCGGCCAGCACGGGGCGCTCGTCGCCGCCGCGCGCGCCCTGCGGACCTGGCCCTGGGACCCGAGCGGGTACGTCGCCGGCGCCGTCGCCCTCCACCTGCTGTCCGTCGACGCGGTGGTCGAGCGGGCCGACCGCCGCGGCCGCGTGGGCTGACCGGCCGGTGGCCATCTCCGCACGCGCCTCGACCGCGCTCGCCGCCGTCCTCGCGGCCGGCGTCCTGTGGGCGCTGCTCGCGACCTCCCCCGGCGTGCCGCGCGCCGCCGCCCCCGACCCCGGCACGACGGTCGCCGGACCCGCCGCACAGGCCGGGCCCGGCGTCGACTGCCCCCTCACCACCCGGGGGCTGCCCACCTGCGGCGCGCTGGTCGGGGCGACGCACGGCGCGAACACCCCGCCGACGTCGCTGGAGGCCGCGGCGGGGCGCCCGCTGGGCATCCGCCGCACCTTCTACACCCCCGGGCAGGTCGCGCGCGCCGTCCGCACCGCGCGCGAGGACCTCCGCGGCGGCCGGCTGCCCTGGATCAGCTTCAAGCTGCCCACCGACTGGGCGGCGATGGCCGCCGGCGACGGCGACCCCTGGGCCCGTCGCGTGGCACGACGCCTCGCCCGTCTCCCCGGCCCGGTGTGGGTCGCCTTCCACCACGAGCCCGAGGGGGACGGCGACATCCAGGACTGGCGGCGGATGCAGGAGCGGCTGGCCCCGCTCGTGCGCGGCCTCGCGGACAACGTCGGGTTCACGGTCGTGCTGACCGGCTGGAACCAGATGTACGGCGAGGAGAAGTACTCCCTGGAGCGGGTGTGGCCGCGCGACGTCACGATCGACCTCGCCGGCTTCGACGTCTACAACGACGTCGGGGTCACGCGCGGGGGCCGGACCGAGCTGGAGTGGCCCGACCTGGGGGCGGAGTACTTCGCGCCGATCGCGGCCTGGGCGGCCGCCCACGACGTGGCCTGGGGCCTGGCGGAGACCGGCATCACCGACACCGCCGCGGAGGTCGAGCCCCGGTGGATCCAGGAGACCTACGCCGACCTGGTCCACTACGGCGGGGTGGCGTTCACCTACTTCGACTCCTACCTGAACTCGATCGGCTCGTGGCCGCTGGAGACCCGCACGAAGCAGGAGGCCTTCCGGGAGACCCTGCTCAGCAGCCCGCGCGCCTGGTGGGTGCGCTGACAGGGCTGACCCACCACCCGGGCCCACCCGGGCCCACCAGGCCCGGTCACCGGTCGAGGAGGTCCTCGAGCGCCGTCAGCGTGCAGAGCCCCCGGTCGCGGATGGCGGCCCCCTGGGCCGAGGAGGCCAGCGTCAGGTACCGCTCGGTGACCGCGACGAGGTACGCCGCGGCGAGCACGCCCCGGGGCCCGGGCCGGTCCTCGCGCGCGGTCGCCGGGGCGGTGACCGCCTGCAGGACGGTCGCCGGGGTCGTGCCGCGCCGCGTGGTCGCGACGTTCACCGCGAAGTGCAGCCGGTCCAGGCCGTGGGGGACGCCGGTCTCGAACCGCTCCCAGTCCCACAGCTGCACCCGGCCGCGCGCCCGCGCCATGTTCCACGGCGTCCAGTCGCCGTGCCAGGCGCCGACCGACCACACGTGGTCGCCCGACGCCTCCTCCACGCGGTCCATCGCGTCGTGCAGCCGCCGGCACCACGCGGGGTCGGCGAGGTCCGCGGCCGCGCGACGCTGCCGGGCCCACCAGGGCAGCGACCGGAGGGTCCCCGGCGCCTCGGCGAACGCCGAGGCGAGCTCGGCCATCGCCTCGGCCGGCGGGGCCGGAGGCAGCGGGGACAGTCGCGGCCGACCCGTCGGGAGCGGCTCGAGGACCAGCACCACCCGGCCGTGCCACACCGACTCGTGCAGCACGCGCGGGACGCGCAGGAGCTCCAGCGGGACGGCTCCCACCCGACGCAGGTGGGCGCCCTCCGCCGCCACGTCGACCCGGGACACCTCGGAGTCGCCGATCTTCACGAAGGCCACCGTGTGCCCGGACGTGTCGAAGACCTGCAGCACCGGCTTCCGGTTGACCCGCTCCGAGCCCACGCCGACCGAGAAGACGACCGGGTGCCCCAGCAGCTCCTCGAGGTGCCGGGCGAAGGAGTCCTCCGAGGCGCCGGTCACCTCGACCCGCGTGCCGAGCACGGCGCCCCGGGTCGTGCCGACGACGGCGGCGCCGACGACGCGACGTACCGCCTGCGGCAGGGAGGTGTCGGTGCTGAAGCGGCACAGGGAGCGGGCGGCGGCCAGGCGGGAGCCCACGGGGACGACGAGGCGTGGCGTCCGGGCGCTCGGCACGAGCGCCCAGGCCCCGGCGGACCCCTCGGCGAGCGTCGCCCGGGGCCACAACGACCGGAACGCCGAGACCAGCGCCCCGTCCGGCGGAGGGACCGGTGGGGCCGGCCACGCCGCCGGGCTCGTCACCGGTCCCTCACGCAGGCGAAGAGGTGACGGCCGTAGTTCCGCTCGTAGGGCACGACGGCGTCGGTGTCGGGACCGAGGTCGATGATCCGGTCGAACGTCGTGTGCTCGGCGAGGAAGGAGCGCACGTGCTCGGCGTCCCACTCCGGGAGCGACTCGCGGAACCACTGCTCGTGCGCCTGCCCGGTGTCCAGGAAGAGCACGCGGCCGGTCGCGCGGTCGAGCAGCCGCACCAGCTCCTCGGGCGAGGACGTGCCGCGGCCCAGGACGAAGTGGTGCAGGAGGCTGAAGCACGACACGACGTCCCACGGGCGCTCGGCGGCGCGCAGGAAGTCCACGGCGTCGCCGGTGTGGATGTGCCCGGGGTCGGTGCCGTGCAGCGCCGCCGAGAGGCCCGGCGCCGCCGGGTCCCGCTCGATGCCCTCGGCCTCGAAGCCCCGCTTGCCGACCTCGCTGACGAACCAGCCGTAGCAGGCGGCCACGTCGAGGTACGTCGGGTGGTCGCTGCCCGCCGCGGCCTCCTCGAGCAGCGGGGACATCGCCTCGAGCCGGTCGGTGCAGCGACGCACGACCCGCCAGGACCGGCGGAGCTCGGGGGCGTCGACGGGCTGGTAGAGCTCGTGCTCGCCGCCGATCCACGACATCGAGTCCAGGACGTCCTGCAGCGGGGTGCTGACCGCGAGCCGGCGCACGCGCGCCTCGACCGCGACCGCTCCGTGCTCGACGTCCAGGGCGAGCCGGTGGTGGCCGTCCACGACCTGGTAGCAGTCGGAGTCCCGCACCGGTGCGAGCAGGACCGGCGAGCCGGCGGCGCTCTGGTTCGGACGGGTCGGCTCGCGCTCGGCCGTCCCGAGGTCGGTCGCGTCCGCCGCCCGGGCGAGGAACTCCCGGGCGATCTCGAGCACGCCGGCGTCGTCGGTGGCCCCGAAGTACTGCCCCGACACCCGGATGCAGGCGCGGGCGAGGGCGGCGTACTCGCTCGCGAGCACCTCCTCGTCGGTGAGCGGACGCTCCCGGCCGGCCCGGAGCAGGGCCGCGTGCGGCCCGTCGGCGATCGTCCGCGACCCCCAGAGCAGGTCGCCGGTGGCCTCCGCGACGGCGGAGGCGGGCAGACCGTTCTGGCCGCCCAGGAGCACCTTGGCGAGCGGGACCCGGCTGGTGCCCTGGTGCCAGACGGCCACCGAGAGCGCCTTCTTGAGCGGCGGCGGCATCGGCGCGCGGCCCACCGCGGCGGTCCCCGCCGCGGTGCCGTCGTGGATGCGTCGTCCGATCCGGTGCCGCAGCCCGCGGACCCGGGAGCGGTGCAGGGCGGTGGTGAGCGTGCTCATCGGGTCACCGCCGCGGTCCGCCAGGACGGCTCTTCGCCGAGCAGGTCGGCGAGCGCGGCGTCGGAGTCCGCGAACCTCTGCAGCAGCTCGGCGTGCTCGTCGGGGGGCAGTGGATCGGCCGGACGGGCGTTCCACCGCTCGACCGCGGCGGGCACCCACACCGAGAGGCCGAGCCGGCGCTGGAGCGCGACGAACTGCGGGACCGGGTCGGCGAAGAACCGGTCGGCGTCGACCACGTGCACGCGGTCCCGGCCGAGGGCGTCCACGAGGCGCTGGACCTGCTCGGCGTACCGCCCGCGGCCGACGTAGGCGTGGTGGCGGTGCTCCTGGCTGCGGTACCCCGGCTCGTCGACGAGCCGTTGCTCCTCGCCGGCCAGCCGCTGCTTCTCCGCCGCGACCGCGGCGTCGAACGGGAGCGACTCGAACCCGCGGGCGACCTCGTGCCGGTGGGCGGAGCGGGCCCGCTCGACGGGGTCGCGGACGAGCACCACGACGTGGGCGCGGGGCAGGTCGCGGGCGATGCGCTCGGCGGCGAGCGGGTGGAAGAGGTAGTACCCGCTGCACTCGAAGGCGCGCAGGTCACGCCCCGGCCGGGCCAGCGCCGCCAGTGCGCGGACCGGGAAGTGGGAGCGGTACCAGCGCGGACCGCGGTGGTACTCGTCGTCGAAGTAGCTGGTGCCCTTGGTCGCGGTGGGCCGCACCAGGTCGGGGTGCTCGGACAGCAGCCGGAACATCGTCGTCGTGCCGGCCCGCTGGGCCCCCACGACCAGGAGGTCGGGCTCCATCCGCACCGGTGCGGTCAGCCACCCCCACGCCCCCAGCGCGGCCCGCAGCCGGCTCGTGGTGCGCGGGGACAGGTGGTCGCCCAGCTGCCGGGTCAGGTCTCGAGCAAGCACGGCTCGTCACTCTCCTTCGGTCGCGCCGCTCCCCCGCCGGGCACCCGGATGGGTGCCGCGCCGGGGATCCGGTCGTCTGGATGGGTGCCGCCCCCGGTCGGGAGCGGCGGGGTTCCTGGGTGCGGCTGCGCCGGGTCGCCGGCGGTCGCGGTGGGGGTGGTGGCTGCCTCGCGGCCGGCCCGGCGGCGTACGGCGGCCGCCGCCTCGCCCAGGCCGAGCGGGCGACGCAGGGCGACCAGCAGCACCGCGTAGGCGCCGGAGCCGGCCACGGCCACGAGGAGCACGGGTCCGGGCGAGGGGTCGCCCCGCAGGGCGAGCAGCAGGCCCGGCACGCCGAAGCAGGCCAGGGCGGCGCCGCCGGCGAGCGCGGGTGCGGCCCACATCGAGCGGGTCAGCCCCACGGCACGGCGGACCTGCCAGACACCGAGCGAGCAGCGGACCGCCAGCGCCAGCGCCCAGGCCAGGGCCGCACCGGCGATGCCGACCCGGGGCACGAGGACCAGGCACGCCGCGACGTCGACCGCGAGGGCGACCAGCCCGTTGACCATGCTGAGGCCGCTGCGGCCGGCCATGAGGAGCAGCGTGTCCACCGGCCCGGAGGCCACCGCCAGCAGCATCGTGGAGGCCATCACCGCCACCGTGATCACGGCGCCGCGGGTGACGTACTCCTCGCCGAAGATCGCGAGGTACACGGGCGCCGCTGCGCCCACGACGAGGTAGACCGGCCACACCAGCAGCACCGCCCAGGCCGTGGTCACCGAGAACGTGCGGCCCAGCGAGTCGTCGTCGCGGCGGAGCAGGAGCAGGGTGAAGCGCGACTGCAGCACGTGGTGGATGGCCTGGTTGGCCATCTGCCCGACGGCGACGAAGCGGGTCGCGGCGGTGTAGAGCGCACCGTGCAGCGGCGAGAGGAGCGCGGTGACCAGCACGATGTCGGCGCGCTGCACCGCCACCTGGGCGAGGCCGGCGACGCCGCGGGGCCACGTGAACGACCAGAACTCCCGGGCCAGCGACCGCTCGGGGACCGTCGCCGCGCCCTTCGGTCGGGCGCGCAGGCACCGCCGCAGCGCCGCCGCGGCGAGGACCAGCGAGCCGGCGTAGACCGCCGACCAGCCCAGGGCGAGCGCCGCGGGCCCGGCTCCGGCCGACAGCACGACGGCCGCCACCGCCACCTGGGCGCCGGCACGCAGCACCCGGTCGACCACCGCGGTCTGGCCCATCTGGCCGAAGGCGCGGGTCGCGGCGAGCATGACGTCGGCGAGGACGCAGCAGGGCAGGGCCGGCGCGGCCAGCCGGACCACCGTCGCGCCCTCGTCGCCGAGGCCGGCTCCCGACGCGATCGGCCCGGCGAGGAGCACGACGAGCACGGTGACGGCGCAGGCGACGAGCCCGGCCGGGACGGCCGCCACCACCACGGCCCGGCGCACGTCCTGCCCCCGCCCCTGCGCCTCGAGGCGCAGGAGGAACCGCGCCAGCCCCGTGTCGACGCCCAGCCCGGAGACCGTGGCGACCATGACGAAGAGGGCGACCACCGCGAAGAAGAGCCCGGCCTCGCCGGCGGGGAGCCCGCGCGTCACCAGCACGGTCAGCGCCAGCCCGCAGACGGCGGCGAACGCCGAGCCGAGCAGGCCGACCAGGCCCCCTCGGGCGACCTGCCGCAGGTGCTCGGAGGCCCCCTGCGTCACCGCACGCTCCCGGGCCCCCGCGAGCTCGCGGCACCCGGACCCGTCGCCGCGGCCGGGACGGGAGCGCTGCGACCGGTCACGACCCGGGACGCGCCCAGGCGGACCCGCCGCCACGAGCGGGCGAGCACCCCCGACCGCGCCGGCGAGGCACCGAGGGCGGTCGCGGTGGTCCCCGGCGCAGCAGCCTCGGGAGCCGCGGCACGAGCGGGGGCCGGGGTCACGAGCACCAGGAGGACCGAGGCTGCTCCCACGCGGCGCAGCTGCTCGACGTCGGACTCGAGGTCGACCGCGCCGCTCGGCTCGTCGGGACCGAGGCGCTGCTCGTGGACCTCCAGGAGGACCGTGTCCGCGAACGCCGCGAGCGCCTGGGTCCGGGGATCGGCCGCTCCACCGGTGCAGACCAGCAGCACGTCGGCGTCGGCACGCAGTTCCGCGAGCAGCCGGGCCGCCTCCGGGCTGGCCGCCAGGTCGTCGAGGTGCTGGGGCGTCGTGCCCGCCCCGAGCATCCGCAGGTGGCTCCCCTCCCCCAGCGCCACCTCGTCGACCGAGGCGTCACCGCGCAGGACGTCGGCGAGCCCGCGGCCGGGAGGGCCCAGCGGGCGCCGTACGTCGACCAGCACGGTGCGCAGGTGCGCGGCGGCCAGCGACCGGGCCAGGCCCACCGCGCTGGCGGACCCGGCCGCGTCGGTCGGGTGGCTCAGCAGGACCGTCAGCGGGCGTGCTCGCTCGGCGGCGAGGAGCGCGGCACGCAGCGGCACGGCCGCCTCGGCCGAGGCCGCGGCCGGGACCGCACCGAGCAGCGGGGCGGGCAGGCGCGCCCCGATGCCCGGCACCGCACCGGCGTGGCCCCCGGCGCTGCCGGAGCTGCCGGGCCCGCGGGCGCTGCCGGCTGGGTCGACCTCCCCGGCCGGGCCGCCCCGGCCCAGACCGGCGGTCAGGAGCCAGGCCAGCACGCCGCCGACCGCAGCGCCCAGCAGGCCCGCGGTCACGGTCCCGCCCGGCAGGCCGGTGCTGCCGACCACCGCCGGCGTGACCACCTGCCCGGGGTCGGGCGTGGAGCCGCGCGTCGCGCCGAGCTGCGCCCGCAGCTCGTCGATCTGGGCGGAGATGTTGACGACCTGCTCGGTGAGCACGGCCGAGCGCGACGTCCGCGGCGGTGCCGCGGCCAGCTGGTCCGACAGCGTCTCCTGCTCGGCGAGCCGGTCGCGGATCTGCTCCTCGAGCTCGGCTGCGCGGTCGAAGCGCGTGGACTCGGTGCGGCTCTGCCGGAAGTCCAGGTAGGTCTCCGCGAAGGCCTGCGCCCGGAGCGCAGCGTCCTCAGGCGTCGCGGCCCGGGCGGAGACCTCGAGCAGCTGGGTGTTGGGCGGGACCGAGACCGAGAGGCCGGCCAGCAGCGCGCCGGCGTCCTCGCCGAGCGCGGCCCCCACCAGCTCGGCCATCACGTCGGAGCGCACCAGCTGGGCCTCGGTCTCGAGGTTCACCAGCTCGTCGCCGCGCCCGTCCGGGCTGAAGGGGTTGCCCTCCAGCGGGTTGACCAGCACCACGGAGGACGCCTCGTGCACCTCGGCCTGCCGGAGCCCCCACCACGTCCCCGCGAGGCCGCCGGCCACGACGCCGAGCACGATGGCGAGCGCGGCAGCCGCCCGCGCACGGCGACGCCGGCGGCGGTGGACGTCTTCGGTGGTGGCCACCTGGTGGGTCCGGTCGAGCACGACAGGCTCCTCTCGCTGGGAGCCGCCATCGTCGGGTCGCACCTCCGGCCCGGGCAGCGCTGCCGGACCTTCTTCCCCCGTATTGGGGACGCCGCTGCCCCGCGCCGCCGACCGACGACCACTGCTCCCTCAAATCAGTGATGCGGAGGGGTGATCGCCTGCGGCATCGTCGTCGGAGCCGGCCCACCAGCCAGGACCGCCCGCGCCGCGACCGCCCCACCCCCACCCCCGAGGGCGGCTCGCCTGCCCAGCGCCCGGGCCGTCACAACGGCTGGCTGGTGGGCCCGGCCGGGGCTCTTGCTCGAGCTCCGGCCGGGCTCCGGCCGCGGGCCGGGCCGGAAGTTCTCCGGTTCTCGTCAACCAGGGAGTGTGAAGTTCCCCACTTTGCGGTATACCCGACAAGATCATCTGACGCACGGACTGGACATGACGACGGTTGCTCGTCATGAGCAGGCCGATCACGTGGTGGGGAAGCAGTCAGGTCCTTCTCGCGGGGGCAGCGTCGGTAGCTGTGAGCTCGGGCTTCCAGCGTCCACTCGGTGCACACCGGCGGAGGCGGGAGATGAGGACCGGAACGACGTCGTCCAGGATGCGCAGCGGACCAGGGGCCGCTGGGCAGGTGCTGACCGTCCTCGTGCTGGTCGTCGCGCCGCTCCCGGTCGTCTACCTGCTCGTGCCCGCCAGCCGGAGCGTCCGGTACGCCGCGCTCGCCCACGAGCTGTGCGTCTACCCGTCGGTCCTCGCGGCGGGCCTGCTGTTCTACATCAGCTGGCGGATGAGCCAGGACAGCACCACCGGGTGGCTCGCGGCCGGGGTCACCTTCGTCGGCGCGCAGGGACTCGGGGCGTCGGCGGTGCACCTCGCCCAGCCCGGCGCCGCCGCCCAGCACGCGGGGTGGCTGGCCATGGTCGACCTCGGCGTCCAGCTCGTCGTGGTGGTCGTGACCGTGCTCGCCGCCCGGCACGTGCTGCGCCTCGACCCCTTCGTCCTCGGCCTGCTCTGCGGCCTCCTCACGACGTTCGTCCGCGGCGGGGTGCTCGAGCTGCCCTCGATGGACCTCACCGAGGCGTCCCTGCGGCGGGCGGCGGTCGTGCTCGTCCTCCTGCAGCTCGTGGGGGCCGTCCTGATCGGCCGGCTCCCCCGCTCCCCGCTCTGGGTGCGCGCCCGCGTCGCGGCCGCCGTCGTGCTGCTGGCGGGCGCCCACCTCCTGAGCGCCCCGACGCGCATCGGCGGCGCGGTCGGCGACGGCGCGTCGGTGCTGCTGACCGTCTCGGGCTGCGTCGTGCTCGTCACCGCCGGCCTCGCGCTGCTGCAGCACCAGCTGCAGCGCCAGCGCGGAGCGATCCGGGGCCTGCACGAGCGGGTCGAGCACCTCGAGGCCGACGTCCGCACCGACCGGGCCCGGCTGCACGAGGTCGGCGCCACGATCGCCGGCATCGCCCACGCCTCCCGGCTGCTGCACTCCGGCGAGCTCCCGGCGCAGGCCCGCCGCCGCGACCTCGAGCGCATGGTCGACGCCGAGATGGCGCGCCTGCAGCGGCTCGTGGACCGGCGCCGCACCGGCCCGCTGGAGGACGTCGCCCTGGGCACGGCGCTCGAGCCGCTGGTGACCGCCCACCGGGCCCGGGGCCGCCAGGTGCACTGGCAGCCGAGCGGCCTCCAGGTCCGGTGCCGCCCCGACGACCTCGTGGAGGTCGTCAACATCCTGCTCGAGAACGCCGCGCAGCACGCCGGCACGGACGTCACCATCGACGCCCGCTCGACCGGCGACGACGTGGAGATCCAGGTCTGCGACCGTGGCCCCGGCGTCCCGGCCGGCCTGGTGGAGGAGGTGTTCGCCTGGGGCCACCGGGGCCGGCGCTCGTCGGGCCAGGGCATCGGGCTGAACATCGCCCTCCGGCTGATGAACGAGCAGGACGGCGACCTCCGGCTGGAGACCCGCACGGGCGGCGGGGCGACGTTCGTCCTCACCCTGCCCGCTGCGCCGGCGTCGAGCGAGGGCGGCAGCGCGGAGCGGGCCTCGTGAGCAGCGGCACCCGGAACGCCACCCGGGTGGCGCTGGTCGAGGACCACACGCTCTTCGCCGACTCCCTCGACATGGTGCTCACCGTCGAGGGGTACGACGTGCGGCGGGTGCCGATCCCCGACGACGGCGGCTCGATGGCCTCGATCCTGTCCACGGTCCTCGGCACCCGGCCGCGCGTGGTCCTGCTCGACCTGGACCTCGGCCGGCTGGGCGACGCCGCCCGCCTCATCGGCCCGCTGGCGAGGGCCGGCGTGAACGTCGTCGTGGTGACGGCCAGCCCGGACCGCGGGCGGTGGGGTGAGTGCCTGCGCCTGGGTGCGCGGAAGGTGATCAGCAAGTCGCGCCCGCTGACCGAGATCCTGGCGACCGTGCGCCGCCTGGTCCAGGGCCTCCCGGTCACCGACGTCGCCGAGCGCGAGGAGCTGCTGCGCCTCTGGCACGACCAGCGCAGCGAGAAGCAGCAGGCCCGCGAGCGCCTCGACCGGCTCACCCAGCGCGAGCGCGAGGTCCTCGCGCTGCTCGTGCAGGGGAAGGCCGTGCGGGAGATCGCGTCCGAGAAGTTCGTCTCCGAGGCGACCGTGCGCACCCAGGTGAAGTCCATCCTCGCCAAGCTCGAGGTGTCCTCGCAGCTGGCCGCGGTCGGTCTCGCCCACCACGTCGGCTGGGTGCCGCCGAGCGGGTGACCGGCGCTCACCCGTGCCGGGTGGGGCCCGCCCAGGAGTGCTCGAGCCTCCGGACGGCCGCCACGGCGGCCGTGGTCGTGGTGACCCCCAGGGTGCGCAGCAGCGTCTCGAACACCGCCGGCCGGTCGGCCGGGTCGGGTCCGGCGGCCAGCGCCACGAGCGCGGCGACGTCCGCGTCCGACCGCGACTCGAGCAGGGCGCGCAGGGTGTGCCGCTCGTGCCAGTCGAGCCGGGCCAGCCGCTCGAGCAGGACGGCGGAGGACGGCGACTCCACGGCCCACCGCCGGAAGGCGCCGACGGTGGCGAGGTGCCGCGAGCCGGCGCCGACCATGACCCCGCGCACGGCCTCGACGAGCCGGTCGACGTCCGCGGTGGTGTCCTCGACCTCGCAGGCCCCGGCGTGCAGCAGGGCTCCCCACCGGGGCCCCGGCGGTCCGGTGGTGACGACGAGCCACCTCGACGTCGACCGCCCGACGAAGGCCACCGCGCCGGCCAGGGCCAGCGCGTCGTCGGCCGCGACGAGCAGGGCGCCGACCCGGCCGGGGTCGTGCGGCACGGGGTCGGCGAGCCCGGCCCGCCAGGGCTCGACGGTGGCCGGGACGCCCCGGCCCTCGAGCGCCATGGCGACGACCTCGCCGAACACCCTCTGGTCGGCGACCACCGGGACAGGTCGGTGCACCCGGGTCGTGTCCACCCTTGTCCCTCCGCGTCGAGGTGTGCGCAAGGCAGCACGACACCATCCCCAGGACGAGCAGTCGCTCCTCCCCCCGTCGGCGACCCTGGCAGACGTGCCCCGTGCGCGGCAAGCACCGGTCCGGCGGCTCGGGCCGGCGAGCGGCTCGTGCGGGCCGGCTCCTAGGCCTCCGGGGTCGGAGCGTGCCGCTGCCAGGGCGCGGCCGCCTCGACCTGGGTCGCCAGCGCGAGCAGCAGCCCCTCCCGGCCGAGGTCGGCGGAGACCTGCACGCCGACGGGCAGTCCGGCGGCGTCGGTCCCCAGCGGCAGCGACATGGCCGGCTGGCCGGTCAGGTTGTAGACGCTGGTGAACGCGGCGTACCTGCCGGCGTGCTCCCAGATCGTCTCCGGCCGCGCGGTGTCGAGCACGCCGAGGGCCGGGACGGGCTCGGCGAGCGTCGGGCTGAGCAGCACGTCGAAGCCGCCGTCGGCGCGGCTCAGCTGGCGGCCGAGCCGCCAGCCCACCCGCTGCGCGGTCTCCAGCGCCCGGACCACGTCCGCGCCGGTCGTGGTCGACCGGTGGTGCTCGAGGAGGAGCCGGGTGAACGGCTCGAGGTCGTCCTCACGCAGCCCGCGGCCGAGCTCGGCCAGCCGGGCGTCCACCGCGGCGACCAGGCCGGCGCCCATCAGCGCCGCTCCCCCGCCCTGGGAGTCGGCCAGGGCGTGGTCCAGGACGGTCTCGACGACCTCGTGGCCCAGGTCGCTGAGCAGGTCGGCGGCCGAGCGGAGCACGGCGAGCACCTCGGGGTGGGCGGGCTCCCCGTCGCCGGGCGCCACCGCCAACCCGACCCGCAGCCGGCCGGGGGCGCGCGCCGCCAGCTCCACCCAGGAGGCCGCGGGGGTCGGCGCCCCGAACGCGTCGCCGGGCAGGGACCCGTGGGTCAGGTCGAGCAGCAGCGCGCTGTCGCGGACGGTGGTGGTCAGCGCGTGGTGCACGCTGACCGGCCCCGCCAGCAGGGAGGGGTACGGCGCCGGGCTGACGCGGCCGCGACCGGGCTTGAGCCCGAAGAGGCCGTTCATGGCGGCCGGGATCCGGATCGACCCGCCCCCGTCGCTGGCGGTGGCGACCGGCACCATCCCGGTGGCGACCGCGACCGCCGAGCCGCCGCTCGAGCCGCCGGTGGACCGGCCCGTGTCACGCGGGTTGCGGCAGGTCCCGAGGAGCGCTCCCTCGGTGCTGGCGTTGAGGCCGAGCTCGGGGACGTTGGTGGTCCCCAGCACGACCGCGCCGGCCGCGCGGTACCGCCGGACCAGCTCGCTGTCGGCGGCCGGCACGTGGTCGGCCCACAGCCGGCTGCCGCGCGTGGAGGGCAGGCCGGCGACGTCGGCGTACAGGTCCTTGACCAGCACGGGCACGCCTCGCAGCGGCCCGTCGGGCAGGCCCGCGTCGACCTCGGCGAGCGCCTCCTCGAAGCGGGAGTGGGCGACGGCGTTCAGCGTGCCGTCCAGCTCCTCGATCCGGGCGATCGCGCGCTCGACGACCTCCCGGGGGTCCGCCTCGCCCGCGCGGACGGCCCGTGCGATCCCGGTCGCGTCGTCGAGCGCGGCCACCTCAGGCGCGCTCGCGCAGTGCGGTGGTGATCTGGTCGGCCTGGTTCTGGCCCTCGACCAGCTGGCGCAGCAGCCAGAGCCGCAGCACGCGGGCCACCGCGGTCGCGACGTACAGCGCGGCGCCGACGACGACGAGGGTGAGGCAGGAGATGGCCAGGATCTGGCTGGAGGTGATGTCGCGCAGGTCGGACTGCGCCAGGGAGGCGTTGTAGGACACGAACGCGCCCACCACGCCGCCGAGCATCAGCAGGATGCCGATGATCCGCAGGGGACGGTCCGACTTCGAGCCGTCGGCCTTGAGCTTGTGGTCCGCGACCTGCTGGTGGAACTCGGCGCGGCGTTCTTCGGTGAGCATGGGTCAGCCTCCCAGGTAGGTGGTGGAGAGTTCGGCCTCGATGTCGGCCGGGGTCCCGACCTCCACCACGCGGCCGCCGAGCATGAGTGCAGCGGTGTCGGCGATCGGCAGCACGACGCGGGCGAACTGCTCGGCCACGAGGATCGAGATCCCCTCCGCCGCCAGGCCGCCGACGATGTCGTACATCTCCGACACGATCATCGGCGCCAGCCCCATCGACAGCTCGTCGAGCAGGAGCAGGGCCGGGTCGGTCCCGAGGGCGCGGGCCAGCGAGAGCATCTGCTGCTCGCCGCCCGACATGGAGCCCGCGAGCTGGTTGCGGCGGTCGCCGAGCTTGGGGAAGCGGCGGTACGCCACCTCCTCGATCTCGGCCATCCGCGTCCCGGTGCCGGTGGCGACCCAGAGGTTCTCGCGGACGGTGAGGTTGGCGAAGATGCCGCGCCCCTCCGGGATCGAGCAGACGCCGAGCCGGCTCGCCTCGGTGGCAGTGATGCCGGTGACGTTCCGCCCCGAGAGCCGCAGCTCACCGGAGGTGAGGGGCATCAGCCCGCTGACGACCTTCATCGTGGTCGTCTTGCCGCCGCCGTTCGGTCCCAGCAGCGCGACGACGGAGCCGGCCGGGACCGTGAGGTCGACGCCCTTGAGCACCTCGATCGCGCCGTACGCCGCGCGCACGCCGACCAGCTCGACGGCCGGGGACTCCGGAACGACGGTCGCGACGACCGTCGGCTCGGGCTGGTCCGTGCTGGTGCTCACGCCACGGCCTCCGTCCCGATGTAGGCCTCGATGACGGCCGGCGACGCCTGGACCTCCGCGGGGGTGCCGGACGCGATCAGCACGCCGTGGTCGAGCACGTGGATGCGGGAGCACAGGCCCATGACCAGCGGCAGGTCGTGCTCGACGAGGCAGACCGCCAGCCCGTCGTCGGCCAGGCCGCGCAGCATCTGTGCGAACCGCTCGGTCTCGTGCTCGGTCTGGCCCGAGGCCGGCTCGTCGAGCAGCAGCAGGCGCGGACCGGTCATCAGCGCGCGGGCCACCTCCACCACGCGGGCACGGCCCGTGGGGATGTCGGAGACGTCGAGGTGGGCGACGTCGGTGAGGCCGGTCAGCTCCAGGACCCGGTCGGTCTCCGCCTCGACGTCGAGCTTGCGGCGGGTGTTGGCCTTGACGATGTCCCCGGCGACGCGGATGTTGTCGCGGACGCTGAGGGAGAGGAACAGCTCGAGGCGCTGGAAGGTGCGCGCCATCCCCATCCGGGCCCGGCGCCCGGGCGGCGTGCGGGTGATGTCCTCCCCGTCGAGGGTGACCCGGCCGGCGTCGGGCCGCTGCATGCCGGTGATGCAGTTGTAGAGGGTGGTCTTCCCGGCGCCGTTGGGGCCGATCAGCCCGGTCACGGTGCCGGCGTGGATGTCGATGCCGACGTCGTTGACGGCCGTGTTGCCGCCGAAGCGCACCACGATCCCGTCGGTGCGCAGCAGCGGCGCGAGGGTGGTCTCAGGCAGGGACATGGCGGGTGTCCTCCTCGGGCGTGGCGGCGGGACGGGTGGGCCCGGTCGGCGCGGGCACCGCGACCGTGACGGGGAGCGCGCGGTGCCGCGCGGGGAGGCCGAGCTCGCGGTCCAGGTGCTCGGCCAGCACCGGCGGGTACGGCTCGTCGATGCCGACCAGCTCCGGCGGCGCGGACCGCCGGGCGGCCAGCGCCTCGGGCGTCAGCATCCGGTGCGGGCGCAGCGCGGTGGCGAGCGCCGGCAGCGCCATCCAGAGCACCAGCACGACGATCGTGAACGTCCAGGTCCCGATCACCTCGGCGTAGGCCAGGGCGTAGAGGACGGCGGTGACCGCGACCGCGGCGTACCGCGCCTCCGGGGCCCGGGCGAGCCGGCGCTGCCCGTGGAAGATCTGGTGGAAGTTGCCGCTGGGGTTGTCCCCCACGCCGATGCCGATGAGCGCGGTGGCCACCAGGAAGAGGTGCGAGAGGATGCCGAAGGTCTCGGCGTGCACCGGGTGGTCGATCGAGAGCTCGTTGAAGGTGCCGACGATGAGCGCGAAGCCGCCGCCGGCGAGCAGGCCGCCGAAGAGCGCCCCGCTGACGTAGCCGATGCCGCCCACGACCGTCAGCATGACCAGCGACAGGCTGAGCGTGTAGACGAAGTGCTCGGAGGTGACCGAGGTCAGCGCCATCGACATGAAGATGCCGCCGAGGCCCGCGATGCCCGTGGAGATCATGAAGACGGAGAGCTTGAGCCGGACCAGTCGCTGGCCGAGCATCGCGGCGGCCGCCGGGCTGTCCTTCATCGCGGCGAGCCGTCGGCCGTAGCCGCTGTTGCGCAGCGCGACGACACCGACGCCGAGCACGGCGAAGACGGCCGCGACCGTGTAGAGGAAGGTGTCCTGGTCGCCCAGGTCCAGCGGGCCGACGGCGAGCGGGGAGACGATCAGGTTGCCGTTGGGGAACAGCGCCATCTCGTGCCCGAACCAGGACCGGGTCTGGGTCTCGCGCAGCACCATCGAGGAGACGATGCCGCCGAAGGCGAGGGTGGCCAGCGCGAGGTAGAGCCCGCGCAGCCGCAGCGCCGGCAGCGCGACCACCGCGCCGGTGAGCGCGGCGGCCAGCACGCCGAGCCCCAGCCCCACGACGCTCATCCGGGCGTCGAGGCCCTCGCCGTCGATGCCGCTGTGGAAGGCGACGATGGTGGCGATCGCACCGAAGGCGATCGGGGCGAGGTTGAGCTCGCCGGCGTACCCGGTGAGGAGGGTGAGCGAGAGCGCCACGATGGCGAAGGAGAGGCCGAGCAGCAGCGTGCCGACGCTGGAGTCGTCGATGAGCTGGCGGTAGGCCACGGTGAGCAGGACCATCACGCCCGCCCAGACGGCCGCACGCCGCACGGTCGGCACCTCGTAGCGCTCGCGGGTGCGCACCGCGGCACCGCGGAGGCGGTCCTGGGGCAGCACCAGCAGGACGATGAACAAGATGATCATCGGCAGCGCGTCGCGCAGGTTGGTGATCCAGGTCCACTCCGACGGCGCGTAGGCGACCAGGTAGGTGCTGGCCAGGCCGAGCACGACCGCGCCGACGAAGGTGCGGGGGATGCTGCGCAGCCGGCCGAAGAGCGCGGCGGCGAAGGCGTCGATGACGAGCAGCGTGAGCGCGTTGGCCTCGAGGGCGCCACCGGCGACCGGGGTGATCAGGATGCCGGCGAGCACCGCGAGGGTCGAGCCGAGCGCCCAGGCGAGACCTGCGATCCGCTCGGGGTCGTGGCCGTTGAGCCGCAGCAGGTCGGGGTCGTCGACGGTGGCGCGCATCAGCACGCCCATGCGGGAGCGGGTGAAGAGCAGGCGCAGCCCGACGGCGATGGCCGCGGCGGCGACCAGGCAGATGATCTCGTGGTACCGGATGACCACGCCGCCCACGGTGACGTAGCTGTCGGCGCCGAAGAACATCTTCGACATCCGCGCCTCCTGCGGGTCCCAGACCCAGTGGGACAGGGAGACGAAGCCGAGCAGGATCGCGACCGTGACGACGATCTTGGTGACCTCCGCGGTGTCGCGCAGGCCACCCATGATGAAGCGGTGGAGCAGGAAGCCCATGAGCGGTCCGACGACCAGGAGCAGCACCAGCACGCTGAGCAGCGTCGGGACCCCCCACACCACCTGGAGCTGGTAGTAGAGGAACGCGCCGATCATGGCCTGCGCACCGTGGGCGAAGTTGAAGATGCCCGAGGTGTTGTAGGTGAGCACCAGCCCGGAGGCGGCGATGGCGTACACCGAGCCGAGCACCAGGCCCAGGACGGTGAAGGTCAGGAAGAGGGTCATGCGGGGCTCACCTCGGAGGTCGCCTCGGACAGGTCGCTGGTCGTGCCGCGGCCGGCCGCCGGAGGGCGACCGGCCGCGACGCGACGAGAAGGGCTACTTGAGGAAGGCGGTGGAGAGCCGGTCCTCGTTGAGCGTGACGCCGGAGTTGGCCGGGTCGGTCTCGAGGACGTAGGAGTCGTCGCAGTTGAACTCGCCCTTGGTCTCCGGGTAGACCTGCTCGAAGGTGTCGCCCTCGAGCTGGACGACCAGCGCGCAGCTCGGCGGCATGTTGGCGCCCGGGTCGGCCGGGGCGTGCAGGCCGCCACCGGTCCACTCGTGGACCCCCGACAGGCCCTCGACCATGCACTCGCGGGTCAGGTCCGAGCCGCAGTCCTTGGCCACGTCGGCCCAGAGCAGGAAGGCCGAGACGGCCTGCATGCCCAGCAGGCCCGGCTTGGCGCCGGCGCCGTCGACGACCACGTCGAGGTAGTCCTGGACGGCCGGGACCGCGTCGGCGTTCTCCATCGGCTGGAAGACCAGGCCGGTCAGCAGGCCGTCAGCGGCACCCGACTGGGCGTTCCACTGGCTGGTGACGTCGCCGTACCAGGTGGACTCGAAGACGTACTTCTTGCCGGCGTCGACGCGCTGCAGCGCCTCGAGCAGGCCGAAGGCGATCGGCGTGGGGGTGTTGGTGATCCACAGCGCCTTCGCGTCGCAGTCCTTGAGCTTCTCGGCGAACGGCACGTAGTTGGCCTCGCCGTCCTGGTTGATCGTGACCCCGCAGTCGACGACGTTGCCGTCGAGCTTGCCGATCGCGTCGAGGACCTTGTTGACGCCCTGCGAGATCGCCGGGGAGGTCGAGCCGAGGCCGGTTGCGGCCTCCTTGAGCTCGGGGTAGACCTCCATGGCCGAGGCGAGCATCGCGGAGTTGTAGCGGTCGACCGGCAGCGGGACGGGCTCGAACTTGTCCGGGCCCATCGCGGAGTTCGGGCCGATCACGAAGCCGGCGACGGTCGGCAGGTCGCAGCCGACGCGGAACTGCTCGGCGGCCTCGTCGTAGGCGAAGCCCTGGCCGACCAGCATGAAGTCCTGCTTGCAGGACTTCTGGACCACCGAGGCGGCGTTGGTCATCGCGGCGTCGTACTGGTTGCCGACGACCTCGCGGCCGTTGATCCCGCCCTGCTCGTTGCACCAGGCGATCATCGCCTTGACCGCGTCGCCCATCTCCTGGTTCAGGCCGGGCGCCGCGGCGAACCCGCGGTCGTCGCCGTAGCCGATGGTGATCGCGTCGTCGGTGACGCCCTGGTCGGTCGCGCCGGCGGCGTCGCCCTCCCCGCAGGGGGACTCGAGGTCGCCGAACGCGGTGGCCGAGGTGGCCGCCGACTCCGAGGAGCCGCCTGCGCTCGCCTGGCTGCCGTCCTCCTCGCTCCGGTCCGAGCCGCACGCGGTGGCGGTGAGCGCCAGGGCGAGGGCGGCGACGCCCAGCCGGGCGGCGCGCACGCTCCTGAGGTTTCGCATCTGGGTGTTCTCCTTCTCGCCGGCCGCCGACGGCGACAGGGCTGGGGTGGGTGCAGCGGTGCTGCAGGGGTGCTGCAGAGACGGGGAAAGGGGCCGGGTGGGCTGCCGTACGTCGTGCGTGGCAGCCGGTGACCGGCATGGGTCGCGCTCCCGAGTGCGACGAGCGAGCGGACGTCCCCGGGCCTCCGCCGGTCCGGCGTCGGTGGGGACTCGTACCTGGTGGCAGAGCATGGGTGTGACCGGGACCACCCGATCCGGGACGGTCCCGGTGACCGGGACTGCCTCCCGCGCGCCAGGCATGCCCGTGGCGAGTCCCGCTCATCGGTACGTCGCCTGTGGCCCCCGTCACGCGCGCGACGACACTGGTACCGACGTCGCCGGACCAGCCCGCCAGGAGAACGCATGACCACCCAGACCGACCCCCGACTCGCCGCCCGACAGGTGGTCACGGGCCTGACCGCTCCCGGTGCGCCCTTCGAGCTGGTCCGCGAGGACGTGCTCGGCGCCCCGGTCACGCTGTTCGCCCACCGCAAGCGGGCCCTGCACGAGGTCCTGGCGGAGTCGGTCGTCCACGGTGACCGGACGTACGTCGCGACGCTCGAGGAGCAGGTGAGCTTCGCCGAGCACGCGGCGATGGTCTCGTCGCTGGCCCGCGCCCTCCGCGAGGACCACGGCGTGCGGCAGGGCGACCGGGTGGCGATCGCGTCGGCCAACAACCTCGAGTGGATCCTCGTCTTCTGGGCGGCCGCCTCGATCGGCGCGGTCACCGTCGGCTTCAACGCCTGGTGGTCGACGCGCGAGCTGGCCTACGGCCTCACCCACGCCCGCCCGACGCTGGTGGTCGCCGACGACAAGCGCCGCGCGCAGCTCGCCGAGATCGCGGCGACCGACGACGTCGACCTGCCGGTCCTCGGGCTCGAGGACGTGCGCTGCCTGGCCGCGGCGTACCCCGACGCCCCGCTCCCCTCGGCGGACGTCGCCGAGGACGACCCGGCGGTCATCCTCTACACCTCGGGCACCTCCGGCCGTCCCAAGGGCGCCACGCACTCGCACCGCAACCTGCTCTCCGTCGTCGAGTACCACCGGATGAACGACGCGCTGATGGCCGCCTTCGGCGACCCGACCGACCCGCGTGACCGCACCTACCTGCTGGTGATGCCGCTGTTCCACATCGCGAGCCTGCACAACCTCGCCCTCCCCCGCCTCGCCACCGGCAGCAAGGTCGCGCTGCACCTCGGGGCGTTCAAGGTCGACCCGGTGATGCGGCTCGTCGAGCGCGAGCGGGTCACCAACTGGGGCGCCGTCCCGACGATGGCCACGCGCCTGCTCGAGGCCGACCTGTCGCCGTACGACACCTCCTCGCTCCGGGCGTTCGCGCTGGCCTCGGCGCCCTCCTCCCCGCAGCTGAAGGAGCGCCTGCGCACCCAGCTGCCGTTCGCCTCCTCGCTGGTCGACAGCTACGGGCTCACCGAGTCCTGCACCGCCGTCGCCGCCGCGAACCCGATGGACCTCGCCGAGGCGCCCGGCACGCTCGGGCACCCGATCGTCGGCGTCGAGCTCGAGGTGCGCGACGGCCAGGGCCGCCCCGTCCCCGACGGGGTCGAGGGCGAGATCTGCGTGCGCAGCGCCTACAACATGCTGGGCTACTGGGAGGACGACGAGGCCACCGAGCGCACGATCCGCGCCGACCGCTGGCTGCACACCGGCGACCTCGGCGTGCGCGACGAGGCGGGGCGGATCAGCCTCAGCAGCCGCCGCTCGGACCTGATCATCCGCGGTGGCGAGAACGTCTACCCCGCCGAGGTGGAGGGCGTGCTCGCCGAGCACCCGGACGTCGCGGAGTGCATCGTCATGGGCGTGACCCACGCCGAGCTCGGCCAGGAGGTCGGCGCCGTCGTCGTGCCGACCGCCGGCGCGCAGCTCGAGGGCCTCGAGGAGCGGCTGCGCGAGCACGCCGCCGGCGCGCTCGCCTACTTCAAGGTCCCGACCCGCTGGAAGGTGGCGCGCAGCCCGCTGCCCCGCAACGCGACCGGCAAGGTGGTCCGGCGCGAGATCGCGCTCGAGGCCTAGCCGCCCCCCGGGCGCCTCAGGCGGCGTCGTCGGTGGTGCGACCGCCGGCGGCGCCGTCCTGGTCCCGGCCCCGGAGGAGGAGCTCGACGACCAGGGCGGTGTCCCGCTCGAGCTCGAGGGGGTCGGTGCCGCGGTTCAGCGCGGAGATGATCATGCCGTACCACGCCTGCTCGAGCAGGCCGAGCAGGCGCAGGTCGTGCGCGGTCGGCTCGGCGATCCCGCCGGCGTCGAGCATCAGGTCGATGAAGACCTCGGTGACCCCGGCGGACGGGGTCTGGGCGACCGTGGCGTTGTTGGACTGCATCATCGCGTGCGCCAGCAGGGGGCGGCCGAGCAGCTCGCGCCCGGCCCGGACCAGCACCCGGGCGATGCCCTCCTCCGGCGACTCACCGGGGACCCGCTCGACCGCCATGGCGGCCAGGCCCTCGACCTGGGACCGCATCAGCGCGGTGAACAGGTGGGTCTTGGAGGGGAAGTAGCGGTAGAGCGTCGCGATCGCGACGCCGGCGTCCTTGGCGATGTCGTGCATCTGCACGCGCTCGAGTCCCTTGGCCGCGCCGTGGCGGGCGGCGGCGCGCAGGATGCGGGCGTACCGCTCCTTCTGCTCGCGCGACGTCGGCTCGGCGGGCGGCCGGTCCTCCGCGACTCGTGGCACGTCTCCCCCTCGGTGGATCGGGACCCCCATCCTCCGCGCCCCCGCGCGTGGACCTCCGCCAGCCTACCGCTGGGTGAGACGCGGCTCACGCTCCGCGTGCACCGCTCAGCCGCGGCCGGGGCGCGGGAGGTGCTTGTCGACGAACAGCCCGTCGGCGGACACGCAGACCTCGCCGCCGGCGACGATCTCCCCGGTCGTGCGGATCTTCCGCCCGTCCACCGACACCTGGCGGGCGCGCACGACCAGCTCCTCGAAGAGCGGCGTCGGCCGGTGGTAGCGCAGCGTGAGGGTGCCGGTCATCCCGGAGACGCCGGCCCAGTGGTTGGCGACGCCGAGGGTGTGGTCGAGCAGCAGCGCGGAGACGCCGCCGTGCACGCAGCCCGGCGGCCCCTGGTACGGCAGTCCCAGCGTCGCCCGCCCCTCGATCGACCCGTCGGGCAGGCCGCGCAGCGGCAGCGGCGGCGCGACGGCGTTCTCCGGCCCGGTGACCGGGTCGTGCCGGGTGACGCCCTCGCCGCCCCACATGTCGACGAGCCGCTGCTCGGTGGTCGGTGCGTGCTGCTCGAGGTGCTCGGCGACCTCGGTGAGCCGGGCGGCCACCTCCGTCATCTCGGCCGGGGAGGACCCGCCGGCGTGCAGCAGGGCGGCCACCACGCGGCGTGCCGCGGCGACGGCCGCGTCCACCCCGGCGTTGCTCGGGGTGGCGGTCAGGACGGGTCGCTCGGTCACGGGTGGCTCCTGTCGATGAGGTCGTGCGCAGGATGGCACTGCGTCCTCGCGGGGTCCGCCGCCGCCCCGGCCGGGACGGCGTCCCGGGGTGAACGGACCACCACCGGCCTCACCTGGCGCGGGGCGAGAACGCCGCGAGGGGCTCGGAGCCGGACCAGTCGTGGCCCCAGTAGGAGTCCGCGGTGATCTCCTCGGCGGTGTACCAGTCCTCGTCGACGAGGGCCCCCTCCGTGCCGTACTCCAGGTCCCATCCGCCGGGGGCGCGGACGTAGAACGACACCATCTTGTCGTTGGTGTGCCGGCCCAGCGTCGAGGACAGCGAGAAGCCGCGGCGGTTCACCTCGTCGAGCGCCCGGCCCACCGCGTCGAGGGAGTCGACCTCCACCATCAGGTGGACCACCCCGGGCGCCTCGCCGTGCGGGGCCGGGCAGACCGCCAGGCTGTGGTGGCGCCGGTTGACGCCGAGGAACCGCACGCGGCGCGGCGGCTGGCCGGCCGGCGGCCGCGGCCCGGCGACGCGGATGGCGCCGCGCGGGAGGAACCCGAGGACCTCGGTGTAGAAGGAGAGGATGTCGTCCATGGCGGTGGTCGGGAGCACGACGTGGCCCATGCCCTGGTCCCCGGTGACGAACCGCTGCATCCACCGCGTGCGGACCGGGTCGTGGTCGAGCACGGGGCCGAAGAAGACCTCGACCGGGGTCCCGCTGGGGTCCTCGAGGAGGATCGCCGCCTCGACCGCGCGCTCGTCGCACTCGGCCTGGGTCAGCTCCGTGACGCCGAACCCCGCGGCCTCGACCGCCCGCCCGACGCGCGCCAGCGCGAACTGGTCGCGCACCTCCCAGCCGACCGCCAGGACCCGGTCGGTCGCCCCGGGCAGCACGACCAGTCGTGCCGCCCGCTCGTCCATGCGCAGGTAGAGCCCGTCGGCGTCGGGGCCACCGGTCTCCGCCAGCCCCAGCGCCTCGACCGTGAGCTCGCGCCACCGGGGCACGTCGGTGGTCTGCACGCGGAGGTAGCCCAGGCCGCGGACGTCGGTCATCGCGTCGTCACCTCGGGTCGCCGCCTCAGATCATCGACAGGAGCGGACCGGGCGGCGGGGTCACGCCGATGTCGGTCAGCGCGGAGACGTGGTTGACCGGGCCCGGCACGTGGATCGCGTGCGCGAGGCCCATGTGGCCGTCGCGCCAGAAGCGCTGGATCGGGTTGTCCATCCGCAGGCCGTTGCCGCCCGACCGGGCGACGACCTCGTCCATGGCGCGGACCGCGCGCCACGCGGCCGCGACCTGGGTGCGGCGCGACGCCGCGCGCTCGGCGAAGCTGATCCGCCGGCCCGCCTCGGCGGCGTCGTAGAAGCGGCTGACGTTGTCGAGCACCGCGGTCCGCGAGGCCTTGATCTCCTCGGCGGCGGCACCGATGGTCGAGAGCACGTACGGGTCGTCGGTGATCTTGGTGCCGGTCACCTGCACGCGGGTGCGCTGGTAGGCCAGGTGCGCCGCGAGCGCCCCCTCGGCGATGCCGACGACCGCGCTGGTGATCCCCATGGGGAACGCCGTGGTGAACGGGATGTGGTACGTCGGGCTGGTGAGGCCGGCGTTGCGCGGGTGCGAGCCGTCGAGGAAGCCGGCGAAGGACATCGTGCGGTTCTCGGGGACGAACACGTCGGTGACGACGACGTCCTTGGACCCGGTGCCGCGCAGGCCGACGACGTCCCAGCTGTCCTCGACGATCTCGTAGTCCGACCGCGGGAGGATCACGTGGTAGGCCTGCGGCGGCATGACCCGGTTGCCGTCGGCGTCGGCGAGCATCGCGCCGAGGAAGATCCACCGGCAGTGGTCGGTGCCCGAGGAGAACTGCCAGCGGCCGTTGAAGACGTAGCCGCCGTCGACGGGCCGCAGCGTGCCCATCGGGGCGTACGGCGAGGCGATCCAGGTGTCCTGGTCCTCGCCCCAGATCGCCTCCTGCACGTCCGGGTCGCACATCGCCATCTCCCAGGGGTGCACGCCGACGATGCCGGCGACCCACCCGGTGGAGCCGTCCAGCGAGGCGATCCGCATGACCGTCTCGGCGAACTCGCGCGGGTGCGCCTCGGCGCCACCGTGCCTCGCGGGCTGGAGCATGCGCATCACGCCGGTCTCGCGGAGCAGCTTGGCCGCTGCGTCGTCGAGACGGCCGAGCCGCTCGTTGGACTCGGCCAGCGCGGCGATCTCCTCGGCACGCTCTTCCACGGCCGCGAGGGCGGGGTTGGTCATGACACCTCCTGTAGACGTGTCCCCACGCTCCCAGCGCGCACGTGCCGGCGCCCCCGGGTCTCCCGGTGACCGGGAGACCGCGGGGGCGCGGAGGTGGGACGGGAGAGGGGCCCTGCCGGGGTCAGTCGGCGCGGGTGAGGAACGCCAGCACGACCGCCTCCCAGGCCGCCTTCTGCTCGATCATCGCCCAGTGGCCGCACCTGGGGAGCACGTGCAGCTCGGCGTCGGCGATCGTGCGCATCGGCACCAGCGCCATGTCCAGCGGGCTGACCCGGTCGTCGCGGCCCCAGGTGAGCAGCGTGCGGGCGCGGACGCGGTGCAGCATCGCCCAGTACGGCGGCTCCGGCGACCGTGCAGCGGCGCGGCCCATCCCCTCGAGCGCGGCGCGGCTGTACATCCGGCGGGCGGCGGCCAGCGTGCTGGGCTCGGTCGCCTGGGCCCACCGCTGCTCGACCATCTCCTCGGTCACCAGGGAGCGGTCGTGGACCATCGAGTGCAGCCACTGCACGAGCCGCTCGCGGCTGGGTGACTCGGTGAACTCCATGAGCAGGTTCAGGCCCTCGCCCGGCGACGGGCTGAAGATCGCCTGGCCGATGCCGCCGACGGTGACCATGCGGCGTACCCGGTCGGGCTCGGCGATCGCGAGCCGGGTCGCCACCACCCCGCCCATCGAGTTGCCGACGACGTCGACGCGGTCCAGGCCCAGCCCGTCGAGGAACCGACCGACCGAGGGCAGGGCGGCCACCATCGGGTGCTGGTCGGTGGGGTCGCTGACGCCGAACCCGGGGAGCTCCAGCACCAGGCAGCGGAAGTGCTCGGCGAACACCGGCAGGTTCTCGCCGAAGTTGCGCCAGCCCGTCACACCGGGCCCGGAGCCGTGCAGCATCAGCAGCGGCGGCGCGTCCGCGTCGCCGGCCTCGTGGTAGCGCAGGACACCGTCCTCGGTGTCCAGCTCGCGCAGGGTCTGCTCGGCGGTCCAGGTGCGCACGGCGGCGATCACGCGGTGACGGTGCGCAGGCGGCGGACCTGGCCCGGGCGCCCGAGGGCGAGGTCCGGGTGCAGCTCGAGGGAGACCTTCCGGGCGGCGTCGAGCACCAGCGGCGCCACGCGCTCCAGCGGCGTGCTCGAGTCGCCGACCAGCGAGATCGCCCCGAGGGGGCCCTCGGGTCCGCGGACGGTCGCGGCCACGCAGGCGATGTCCTCGAAGCACTCCCCGCGCTCGAAGGCCAGGCCGTGGCGGGCGCGCACGCGGGTGAGCTCGTGGTGCAGCGCCTCGACGTCGGCGATGGTGCGACCGGTCATCACCCGCAGGTCCTCGCCGACCCGCTCCTCGACCTCCTCGGCCGGGAGCCAGGCGAGCATCGCGCGGCCGAGCGCCGTGCAGTGCGCCGGCGCGTACCCGCCCACGCGGGAGGGCACGGCCGTCGCGAAGCGGGCGCCGATCTTGTCCAGGTAGTGCACCCGACCCTCGTCGAGGACCGCCAGGTGCACGGTGAGCCCGGTGCGGATCATCAGCGAGTGCAGGTGGGCCGACGCCGCGGCCCGCAGCTCGGAGGTGTCGTCGACGACGCCCCCGAGGTGCAGCGCACGCTGGCCGAGGCTGTAGCCGAAGCTGGAGTGCTCCAGCCAGTTCAGCTTCAGCAGCTGGTCGAGGATGCGGTGCGCGGTCGAGCGCGGCAGGTGGGTGATGCGGGCGACGTCCTCGAGGGTCAGCCGGGCCGACCGGCCCGGGAACGCATCGAGGATCAGGGTCATCCGCTCGACCATCGAGGGCGGCAGCTCACGGCGCTCGGGGGCTTCGGAGCGGGCGACGGTCATGGCGGTTCCTCCAGAACTGAAATGAATTCTAGGTGCGGTGGCGAGCGCCACACTACCGATCCCCGAGCCGGATGGAAGAGCGAAACTAGAATTCGTTCTTGTTTTTGCCCTGGCGACCCGGTTCCCTGGGGGCCGGGCGGTGCTTCCGCTCACCGGGACGACCCGATCCCGGCCCGGCCGAGCGGTCCGACACTCGACGGACCGCACCCAGCACCGTTGGAGGAGCAGATGAGCGTCGCCAAGGACGAGGTCCGCCAGATCGAGGCGGAGGCCGCGCCGACCCGCTTCGCCCGGGGCTGGCACTGCCTCGGGCTCGAGCGGGACTTCCGTGACGGCAAGCCGCACGGCATCGAGGCGTTCGGCCAGAAGCTGGTCGTCTTCGCCACGAGCGACGGCGAGGTGAAGGTCCTCGACTCCTACTGCCGCCACATGGGCGGCGACCTGTCCCAGGGCACGGTCAAGGGCGACGAGCTCGCCTGCCCGTTCCACGACTGGCGCTGGGGCGGCGACGGCCGCTGCAAGCAGATCCCCTACGCCCGCCGCGTCCCGCTCCGCGCGCGCACCCAGGCCTGGCACACGCTGGTCCAGGACGGCATGCTCTTCGTCTGGAACGACCCCGAGGGCAACCCGCCGCCGGCCGACGTGACGATCCCGCGGATCGAGGGCTACGAGGACCCCGAGTGGAGCGACTGGGTCTGGTACACCACCACGATCGAGGGCGCGAACTGCCGCGAGATCGTCGACAACGTCGTGGACATGGCGCACTTCTTCTACGTGCACTACTCGTTCCCGACGTACTTCAAGAACGTCTTCGAGGGCCACACCGCGACGCAGTGGATGAACGGCGAGAGTCGCGAGGACATCCTGCCCCCGCCGAAGGCGGGTCGCCCGCCCGCCGTCAAGGCCCAGACCTCGGTCGCGACATACCACGGCCCGTCGTTCATGATCGACGACCTCGTCTACCACTACGACGACTTCGACGTCCCGAGCGTGCTGATCAACTGCCACTACCCGGTCGACGCCAACACCTTCGTGCTCCAGTACGGCGTGATGGTCAAGAAGCTGCCCGGCCTCGACGACGCCGAGGCGGCCGTCATGGCCCAGAAGATGGGCAACTTCATCCGGCTCGGCTTCGAGCAGGACGTCGCGATCTGGAAGAGCAAGGCCCGCATCGACAACCCGCTGCTGTGCGAGGAGGACGGGCCGGTCTACCAGCTCCGCCGCTGGTACGAGCAGTTCTACGTCGACGCCGCCGCGGTGACCCCCGAGATGACCGAGCGCTTCGAGTTCGAGATCGACACCACCCGGCCCAACGAGGCCTGGCGCCGGGAGGTCGAGGCGAACCTCGCCCGCAAGGCCGAGGCCAGCGGCCAGCCCGTCTGATGGCGGTCCGTCCCGACAACCGCCTCTCCGACGGGCCGATGACGCCGGTCGCCTGCACCACGTGCGGCGCCCGGGTCGAGGCCCGCAAGAGCAGCTGGGAGCAGACCACCGTGCAGTGGCACGAGGACGCCGTGGAGCGGTGCCTCGAGCGGCGCGCGAGCGGTCCGCGGCCCGGCCCGAACGGCACGGCCTTCCCGGGCTGCCAGGCGTTGCGCGACAGCGTGCGCGAGGCCGCCGTACGCGGCGAGCTGCCCGTCCAGGACGGCGCTCCCCTGCCGACCAACCCCGAGCACCCCGGCAACCCCGACCACCCCGGCAATCCCGAACACGAGGTGTCCCACGCATGATCGACGTCGACCGGCACGGCCCCTGGGCGGTCATCGCGGGCGGTTCGGAGGGCGTGGGCGCGTCCTTCGCCACCCAGCTCGCCGAGGCCGGCCTGGACCTGGTGCTGCTCGCCCGGAAGCCCGGCCCGCTCGAGGAGACCGCCGAGGCGGCACGCGCCCTGGGCGCGGAGGTGCGGACGCTCGCCGTCGACCTCACCGACGCCGACGCGATGGAGCGGATCGCCGAGGTCACCGCCGACCTCGAGGTCGGCCTGCTGGTCTACAACGCCGGCGCGAACACCTACGGGCACGAGTTCGTGTCCGGCGAGCTCGACCGCTTCCAGCAGGTCATCGACCTCAACATCACCGCCCAGCTCGCCCTGGTCCGCCACTTCGGCGGGCTCATGAAGGAGCGCCGCCGCGGCGGCCTGCTCCTCGTGGGGTCGCTGGCCGGCTTCATGGGCTCCGCCCAGATCTCGGTGTACGCCGCGGTCAAGGCGTTCTGCCGCGTCTTCGCCGAGGGGCTGTGGCTGGAGATGCGCGAGCACGACGTGGACGTCCTGGAGTTCGTGCTGGGCGTGACGCGCACCCCGGCGATGGCACGCGCCGGGCTGTCCATGGACATCCCCGGCCTGCACGTCTCCGAGCCCGACGACGTCGCCCGCCAGGCGCTCGCCTCGCTCGGCGACGGCCCGGTCCAGGTGGCCGCGGGCAACGAGAAGGCCGTCGAGGTCCGCAGCCGCACCGACCGCGCGCGGCTGGTGCTCGGCGCGCACGAGGCGTCGAAGAAGATGCTGCCCCCGGCCTCCGCGCCGGCCCGGTGAGCGCCCACGCGCCCGCGCTGCGGATCGGGGTCGTCAGCCCGGTCGTGACCGCCAACCCGGGCGCCCACCAGGAGTGGGAGGCGGGGGCCGGCATCGAGGAGCTCGCCCGGATCGCGGCGGTGGCCGACGGGCTGGGCTTCCACCACCTGACCTGCAGCGAGCACGTCGCCGTGCCGACCGCGATCGCGGCCGAGCGCGGCGCGACGTACTGGGACCCGCTGGCGACCCTCGGCTACCTCGCCGCCCGCACCGAGCGGATCCGGCTCGCCACGCAGGTGCTCGTCCTGGGCTACCACCACCCGCTGGAGATCGCGAAGCGCTACGGCACCCTCGACCTGATCAGCGGCGGACGCGTGGTGCTGGGGCTCGGCGTCGGCTCCCTCGAGGAGGAGTTCGCGCTGCTGGGCGCGACGTTCGAGGGCCGCGGCGCGATCGCCGACGACGCCCTCGCCGCCCTCCGCGCGGCGCTCGGCCGCCGCACGCCGTCCTACCAGGGCCCGCACTTCTCCTTCGGCGACGTCGTCGTCGAGCCGCACGCCGTCCAGGACCGGGTGCCGCTGTGGATCGGCGGACGCACCCCGCGGTCGCTGCGCCGCGCGCTGGCCCTCGGCGACGGCTGGGTCCCCTTCGGTCTCGGGCTCTCGGCGCTGACCGAGATGCTGGCGCGCGCGGAGGTGCCCGAGGGATTCGAGGTCGTCCTCTCCCCGGGCCGACCTGTCGACCCCCTCGGCGACCCCGAGGCGACCGCCGACCGGCTGCGCCGCGTGCTGGGCGCCGGAGCCACCCTGGTCAGCACGGCGGTCCACGCCGAGTCGGCCGACCACTACTGCGAGCAGCTGGCGGCGCTGGCCGCCGTCGGCGAGGAGATCGGATGAGCACCCCGCCCGAGGAGACCACCGCCCGGCTCGAGGCGCTCGAGCGCCGGCTGGGACAGCTCGAGGACGAGCGCGAGATCACCCACCTGATCACCGGCTACGGCCCGCTGGTCGACGCCGGCGCCGCCGAGGACGTCGCGGCGCTGTGGACCGAGGACGGCGTGTACGACGTCGACGAGGTCTTCCTCGACGGCGGCAAGGCCATCCGCCGGATGGTCGAGTCGCCCGGCCACCAGGGCTGGATCGAGCGGGGCTGCGCGCACTTCATCGGCCCGCCCCGCGTCAGCATCGACGGCGACGAGGCCGTCGCGGTCTGCCACTCGCTGATGGTCGTCAACGGCGAGCAGGGCTTCCGGGTGCGGCGGGCGACCGCCAACCACTGGCAGCTGCGTCGTACGCCGCAGGGCTGGCGGGTGACGGTCCGGACCACCCGCGTGCTGGACGGTCGGCCCGAGTCCCCCGCCCTGCTCGCGGCCGGCGCCCGCGGCGAGCGGCCGTGAGCGGCGCGGGCACCGGCCGGCTGGCCGGCCGGGTCGCGCTGGTGACCGGCGCCGGCGACGGCATCGGCGCCGCGGTGGCCCGGGCCTACGCCGCCGAGGGCGCCCGGGTGGTCGTGGCCGAGCTGTCCGAGGAGACCGGCCCGGCCGTCGCGGCGGAGGTCGGGGGCACCTTCGTGCGCACCGACGTCTCCGACCGGGCGCAGGTGGAGGTGGCCGTCGCGACCGCCCTGGACACCTACGGCTCCCTCGACGTGCTGGTCAACAACGCCTGGGGCTCCGCGCAGCTGTGCCGGGTCGAGGACAAGACCGACGCGATGATCGACCAGGGCATGGCGGTCGGGTTCCGCGGCCCCCTGTGGGCGATGCAGGCGGCGTTCCCCCACATGTCGGCGCGCGGCTGGGGCCGGGTGGTCAACATGTGCAGCCTCAACGGGGTCAACGCCCACGTCGGCACGCTGGAGTACAACGCCGCCAAGGAGGCCCTGCGCGCGCTCACCCGCACCGCCGCGCGCGAGTGGGCGCCGACCGGGGTCGTCGTCAACGCGCTGTGCCCCGGCGCGAAGAGCGCGGCGTTCCGCCGGGTGATGGGCGACCACCCCGAGCTCGAGGCGATGGCCGACGCCGGCAACCCGATGGGCCGCATCGGCGACCCTCTCGCCGACGTCGCGCCGGTCGCGGTGTTCCTGGCGAGCGAGGACTGCCGCTACCTGACCGGCAACACGCTGTTCGTGGACGGTGGCGCGCACATCAACGGGGTCGCGTGGCAGCCTGACCTGCCGTGACGCAGACGCCTGACCCGACCTTCGCCGGACTGGTCGCCGACCGCGCCGGGGACGACGCCACCGCGCTGTGGTTCGAGGAGCGCCGCTGGTCCTGGCGCGAGGTGGTCGAGGAGGCGCGGCGCCGAGCCGGCCTGCTGGCCGAGCTGCGGGTCGAGGGTCCCTGGCACGTCGGCCTGGCGATGGAGAACACCGCCGAGCACCTGTTCTGGTGGTGCGGCGCCGCGCTCGCCGGCGCCACCGTCGTGGGCGTGAACCCCACCCGGCGCGGCCCCGACCTCGCGCGGGACGTCTCCTTCACCGAGTGCCAGGCGCTGGTCGTGGACGAGAGCCGGCGACCCCTCCTCGAGGGGGTCGACACCGGGGTCCCGGCCGAGCGCACGCTGCACGTCGAGGACCCGGCGTACGCCGCCCGGCTCGCGGACGCCGCGCCGCTCGCCGCCGGTGCGGAGGCGGCCGTCGCGCCCGGCACGACGTACTCCCTCGTCTTCACCAGCGGCACCACCGCGGCCCCCAAGGCCGTCGTGTGCACGCAGGGCCGGATGGGCCGGATCGCGGCGCAGCAGGTCGAGCGGCGTGGCCTCACCGCGGCCGACGTGTTCTACGTGGTGATGCCGATGTTCCACTCCAACGCGATCATGGCGGGCATCGCCCCGGCCGTGCGGACCGGCGGCACCATCGTGCTGCGCCGCCGGTTCTCGGCGTCGGCGTGGCTGCCGGACGTGCGGCGGCACGGCGTGACGTTCTTCAACTACGTCGGCAAGCCGCTGCACTACGTGCTGGCCACCCCGGAGCGTCCCGACGACGCCGACAACCCGCTGCGGATCGCCTTCGGCAACGAGGCCTCGGAGCGCGACATCGCGGAGTTCTCCCGGCGCTTCGACTGCCAGGTCGTCGACTCCTTCGGCTCCAGCGAGGGCGAGGTCCGGGTGATGCGCACCCCCGACACCCCGCCCGGCTCGCTCGGCACGGCGCCCGCAGGCACGGTGGTCGTCGACCCCGAGACCCTCGAGGAGTGCCCGCCGGCGCGCTTCGACGACGCCGGGGTGCTGCTCAACGCCGACGAGGCGGTCGGCGAGATCGTCAACAAGGCCGGGGCCGGGCTCTTCGAGGGCTACTGGCGCAACCCCGAGGCGGAGGCCCGCCGGCTGCGGCACGGCTGGGTGTGGTCCGGCGACCTCGCCTACCGCGACGCCGCCGGGTTCTTCTACTTCGCCGGCCGGACCGGGGACTGGCTGCGCGTCGACGGCGAGAACGTCGCCACCGCCCCCGTCGAGCGGCTCCTCGGCCGGTTCCCGGCCTTCTCCTCCGTCGCGGTGCTGGCGGTGCCCGACGAGGCGGTCGGCGACGCTGTCCTGGCCGTCGCGGAGCTGGCGCCCGGGGTGTCCTTCGACGCCGAGGACTTCGCCGGCTTCCTCGCCGCCCAGCCCGACCTCGGCACCACCTGGGTGCCGCGCTACCTGCGCCTGGTCGACGAGCTGCCGCGCACGGCGACGAGCAAGGTGGTCAAGCGCGCCGTCGACACCGGGCTCGACGGCGTCCTGATCCGGCAGGGACGCTCCTACCGCTACGCACCCGGCTGAGCCGGCAGCAGCGCGCTGCGCCCGTGCGCGGCGAAGTCCCGCTCGATCGCCCGCCGCCCCGCCTCGTCGAGCAGCGCGTACGCCGACGTCCGGCCCACCCGGACCCAGACCGGGTCGCCGGTCAGCCAGGCGGCCCTCCGCAGCGGGGCCTTGTCGACCTTGCCGCTCGCGGTGAGCGGGACCGCGGGGGTGACCCGGACGAAGCGCGGCCACCACTTCGCGCCGAGGTCCGGCTGCGCCGCGAGGAAGGTCCCGAACGCGTCGGGGTCGAACCGCGCGCCCGGCAGCAGCTCCAGCGCGCACATGACCTGGTCACCGGTGGCCGGGTCCGGCACCGCGTGGACCACCGCGGAGAGCACGCCGGGCACCCGGGCGAGGACCCGCTCGACCGGAGCCGTCGCGAAGTTCTCCGAGTCCACCCGCAACCAGTCCGAGGAGCGCCCGGCGAACCACAGGAAGCCCTGCTCGTCGCGGTAGGCCAGGTCACCGGACCAGAAGTCCTCCCCGCGGACGCGGTCCGCCGTCGCCTCCGGGTTGCGCCAGTAGCCCTCGAACGACGCAGCGCCGCCGATCGCGACCATCTGGCCCACCGCCTCGGGGTTCGACAGGCGCCCGGACGCGTCGAGCACCGCCCGCGGGCACTCCTCCCCGGTCGCCTCGTCCAGGACGCGCACGTCGGCGCCACCGGCAGGCACGCCCAGCGCCCCGGCCGGGGTGTCCGGCGTCCGCGCCACGCGGAAGGCGCCCTCGCTCATCCCGTAGCCCTCGACCACCTCGCAGCCGAAGCGCTCGGCGAACCGGGCGACGTCGACCTCGGAGGCCTCGGTGCCGAAGGCCAGCTCGAGGGTCGAGGTGCGGTCCCGCGGGCCCTCGGGGCGGCTCAGCACGTAGGACAGCGCCCGCCCGACGTAGTTGACGAAGGTGGCCCCGTGCCGGTGCACGTCCTCGGCGAAGCCGCCCGCGGAGAACCTCCGGGCCATCGCGACCGTCGCGCCGACCCGCATCGCGGTCGCCAGGTTGAGCATCACCGCGTTGCCGTGGAAGAGCGGCATGCACAGGTAGGTCACCGAGTCGCGCCGCAGCCGCACCCGCTCCACGAGGGCCTCCGTCAGCCGCCCCAGCCGGCCCTGGCTGACGACGACCGCCTTCGGCGCGCCGGTGGATCCCGAGCTGAACAGCAGCAGCGCGACCGCCTCGGCCGGCGGCAGCTCCTCCGGCACGTCCGCGCCCCGGTGGGGCGCCAGCGCCGCGTCGTACGACGGGTGGTCGACGACGAGCACCCGGTCCGGCGGGACGCCGTGGTCGGCGCCGAGGAGGAGGTGGGCCAGCCGGTCCTCGGTGACCAGCAGGTCGACGTCGGCGTGCCGGACGTCGCGGGCCAGCTCGGGGCCGCTGCGGCTGGAGTTGAGCCCGACCACCACCGCGCCGGCCATGGAGGCGCCCGCGATCCAGAAGACGTGGTCGGGGACGTTCTCGAGGAGGACGCCGACGTGGAGCTGCCGTCGCTCCCCCGCCGGCGGGCCGGGCACGAGCCGCGCCAGCGCCGCGGCACGCACCGCCCCCTCCCGCACGACCTCGTCCCAGGTCCACTCCCGGTCCTCGAAGCGCAGCCCGGCCGCCCCGTCGCCGAGCCGGGAGCGGACGATCTGCGCGAAGGTCTCCACGACCGCACGCTAGGTCGCGGACGGTGGCGCCCGCAGCGGCCTCCCGACCACCGGTACCTCCGCGCGCCGGCCGTACCGATCAGCGAGACCGTCCGGCGGCCGGCCCGCGGCGCACGACACGCTGGCCCCGTGAGCGACCCCTACTCCCCGAGCAACGTCGGCCGCACCGACGTCCCCGACGCCGCGATCCGCGAGGCCGCCGACCGGCTCCTCGAGGCGGCGCGGACCGTCGAGCCCTGCGCGCCGGTGCGCGACCTGATCGGCTCCGAGGACCTCGCCGCGGCGTACGCCGTGCAGTCCCGGCTCGTCGCCGCGCGGCGGGCCGAGGGCGCGGTGGTGGTCGGCCGGAAGATCGGCGCGACCTCGGTGGCGGTGCAGCAGCAGCTCGGCGTCGACCAGCCGGACTTCGGCTGGCTCTTCGACGACATGGACCTCACCGGCGCCGCCGAGGTGCCGATGGCCCGGCTGCTGCAGCCCAAGGCCGAGGCCGAGGTGGCCTTCGTCCTCGGCGCCGACCTCGACGAGGGCCCGCTCGACCACGCGCAGCTCCGCGCGGCCGTCGACCACGCCGTCGCCGCGATCGAGGTCGTCGACAGCAGGATCGCGGGCTGGGACATCTCCTTCGGCGACACCGTCGCCGACAACGCCTCCAGCGGCCTCTACGTCCTCGGCACCGAGCGCCGCACCCTCGACGAGGTCGAGCCGGTCGAGGTCACCATGCGGATGACGATCGACGGCGAGGAGGTCTCCACCGGCAACGGCGCAGCCTGCCTCGGCGACCCGATCAACGCCCTGGCGTGGCTGGCCCGCGCCGCCCGGGCGTACGGCGAGCCGCTCCGCGCCGGCCAGGTCGTCCTCTCCGGCGCGCTGGGCCCGATGCGCGAGGTGCACCCCGGTGCCACCGTCGTCGCCGAGATCGGCGGGCTCGGCTCCGTCACCGCGCGGTTCTCGGGCTGACCGGGAGCTTCGTCGGCTGACCGGGAGCTACATCGGCCGGCCGATGAATCTTCCGGCCGCGATCAGCCCTCCCGCGGCGGGCACAGGCAGAACGGGTGCCCGTCGGGGTCGAGCATCACGTGCCACTGCTCCCCGCCCGGCTGCTCGGGCGCCGGCGTGGCACCGAGCGACTCGGCGTGGGCGACCGCCCGGCCGAGGTCGCTGACGCGGAAGTCCAGGTGGTACTGCTGCGGGTGCTCCTGCCCGGGCCACTGCGGCCGCGTGAACCCCTCGGCGCGCTGGAAGTTCACGGTGGTGCCGTCCAGGACGGCCTGGGCGAAGCCATGCTCCGGGTACTCCCCCGTGACCTCCCCACCGACGAGGTCGGCGTAGAAGCGGGCGAGCCGGGCGGAGTCCGAGCAGTCGATGGTGACGGCGAGGAGGGCGGTGACGGGGGTGCTGGTCATGGTGAACACGATCGGCGACCCACCGTCGGTGGGTCTTGCAAGAATCCGACAGTGACCTGGTCCGTGGCACCGATCGAGGTGGACGAGCCCGCCCACCTGCGGGACGCGCGCGGGTTCACCCCGTCGCTGCGGCGCTGGGCACCTCCGGCCGCCCTCGACGACGTCGTACGCCGGTTCTGGGTGCCGGTCTGGTCGCTGCCGCCAGGCGCCTCCTCGGTGCAGCGGGTCCTGCAGCACCCCGTCTGCCAGCTCGTGGTCGGCTCCGAGGAGGCGGTCCTGGTCGGGCCGGACCGCGGGATGGGCACTCGCGAGCTGCGCGGCAGCGGCTGGGCGGTCGGCGTCATGCTGCAGCCGGCCGCGGGCACGGTGCTGGCCGGCGGGCCGATGACGGCGCTCACGGATCGGCAGCTCGACCTGGCGGCCGTGCGGGGGCTCGACGCCGCGGGCGGCGCGGCCGGTCTCGCGTCGCGGGTCCGGGCGGTGATGGCGCCGGGGCCGGCCGACCCCGAGCGCCAGGCCGAGGCCTGCTCGCTCCTGGCGACGGCGCTCGCCGCCCTCCTGCCCGTCGACGAGGAGGGGTTGCTCGTCAACCGGCTGGTGGCGGAGGTCGAGGCCGACCCGGGCATCCGCCGCGTGGGCGACCTGTGCGAGCGGTTCGCCACGACCGAGCGCACCCTGCAGCGGCTCACCGCCCGCCGGATCGGACTGTCGCCCAAGTGGCTGGTCCAGCGCCGCCGGCTGCACGAGGTCGCCGAGCGGCTGCGTGCCGGCGAGGGGGCCGAACTCGCGACCGTCGCCGCCGAGCTGGGCTACGCCGACCAGTCGCACCTGACCCGCGACTTCCGCGCGGTCACCGGCACCACGCCGGGCGCGTTCGCCGCCGAGCCGCGGTGAGCGTCGCCGGGGCTGCACCCTCGCCCTCGTCGGTTCATCAAGGTATGCAGACGGAGCGACGGCGGCTGGTTCGTCTGCATACCTTGGTGGACCAGCGCTTCCCCGGGTGAGCTCGCCACGGGAGGCGACCGTTCGGCGACATACCTTGATGGACCGACAGGCACGGCCGCGCCCCAGGCCAGGCCAGGCCAGGCCCGGCCGGCTAGCCCCCGGCCACCACGTCGCTGATCGGGGTGATCCAGGCCTGGTGCGTGGCGCTGTTCTTGGTGATCGCGAGCAGCTCGTCCATGTGCGGCTCCAGACCGGTCACCTTGTCCAGCGGGACGCCGACGACCAGCTGGAAGCCGAGCCCCTTCCAGGCCTGCACGGCGCGGCCGGCGAACTCCGAGTCGGCCTTGACGAAGCCCTCGTCGAGGAAGACCGGGGCGAACCGCGGCCGCGAGCGCAGCTCGTCGCCGAGCCGGAAGCGCAGCGCGGACCCGACGATGAAGGCGACCAGCTCCTGGGTCTCACCGCCGCTCTTCTCCCCCAGCGTCCGGTACGTCGCGCGCAGCTCGCCCGTCGTGTGGTCGTAGCGCTCCGCGCTGACCTCGACGTGGCGGCGCACGTCGAGCAGCCGGTCGCGGTCGGTGGTGACCGGGCCGGCCTCGCCGTTCTGGGCGGGCCGGCGCAGCTGCTGCATGAACCGGCTGAGCTGGTCGAACCGCTCCTCCAGGCCCGCCTCGTCCAGCTCCCGGGTCGTGCCGGAGGAGAGCGCGCGGAGGTCGCGCAGGAACACCTGCACGTGCGCCGGGGCCAGCCGGCGCAGCCGGATCCGCAGGCGGTCCCGGGTGGCGCCGAACTCCAGCCGGCGCAGGATCGCGTTGATCGGCTCGAGGCGGTCCTCGATCTCCTCGATCGAGGCGGCCATGGCACCCACGAGGGGCACGAGGTCCTGCCCGCTCCACTCGGTGAGCCGGCGTCGCCACTCCGAGCGGCGCTGGGCCAGCCCGGTCCCGCGGACCTCGTCGAGGATCCGCGCGTAGTCGGGGTAGGAGTCGGCGCTCGTGCCCAGGTTCGGGGAGTCCCACTGGACCTTGTAGAGCCGGAAGATCGCGCTGAGCTCCTCCTCGACCCGGCGCGTCTCCGCCTCGGCGTCGGCCACCGCCGCGCGCAGCCCCTCGGCGAGCCGGTGGGAGCTCTCGTGGAACCGCTCGAGGTCCTCGGGATCCGCCGGCGCGGCAGCCACCGCGAGCTCGGCGGCCAGGGCGGCGTCCTGCTCGGGGGTCAGCTCGACCTCGCCGGCCTGCTCGACGGCCTCGAGCCGGTCCTTGACGGCGTCCTCGTCGTCGACGAGCGCGGCGTGCGCCCCGGCCAGCTCCCGCTGGCGCTGCTCGAGGGCGAACCGCTCGCGCCGGACCACCTCGAGCCGCTCGGAGAGCTCCTCGACCTGGGCCTGCAGCACCTGCAGCCGGTCGTCGGAGCCCAGGATCTCCTCCCGGCGCCGCTCGAGGTCCGCGGTCCGACGGTCGCTCGCGGAGACGTCGAGGTCGTCGAAGCGCGCGGCCGCGACGGTCTCGTACGCCGTGCGCCGCTGCTCGAGCACGCCGGCCCGCCGGTCGAGCTCGGCGACCTCGGCGTCGAGCCCGCGCAGCTGCTCCTCGAGCGCGGCCAGCTCGGCGTCGATCTCGGCGATCGCCTCGGCGTTGGAGAAGCCGATGATGCTGCGGACCTCGGAGCGGCCGTGCGTGCCGCGGCGGCCGTTGCGCGTCTGGCCCGCGGGCGTGACACGGAACCCGTCGCCGGACAGGTCGGCCGCGGTCTCGACGCAGCGCGCGTTGCGCGAGGGGTGCGCGACGTGGGCCTGGACCCAGCCGGAGAACGGCGAGTCCTGGTACAGGAGCTTGCCGGCGATCCGCTCGGGGTCTGCCGGTCCGAGGTCGGGCAGGTCGAGCTCGGCGCCCTCGAACGTCAGCCGTCCCCGCAGCCGGAGGCCGTCGATGGCGCGCGAGAAGTCGTCGAGCCGGTCGAGCGGCACCAGCATGAGGCGCGCGGTGCCGCCGAGCACGGTCTCCACCGCCGTGCGCCACCGCGACTCCTCCGGGGCGACGTCGAGCAGCTCGGCGACGTACGGCAGGTCGGTGGCGGCGAGCCCGCTGGCGCGGGCGACCTCGGCGCGCATCTCGTGCATGCCGGCCGGCACCCGGCCGGCCCGGCTCTCCAGGGAAGCGCGCTCGCGGCGCAGCTCGCCCTGCCGCTGCTGAAGTGGGTAGCGCCGGTCGCGGGCGCCGTCGCGGTCCCGCTTGATCGTCTCGAGCGCCGACCGGCACCCCGAGAGCCACTGCCGCGCGTGCTGCTGGAGCACCGCGAAGGCCTCGGCCGACATCAGCGCGCCGTCCAGGTCGGGCCCCTCGCCGTCGCTGGTGTCGACCAGCGGGAGCAGGCGCTCCTGCAGCGCGGCGCGCCGGGCCAGCCGGTCCTCGCGCACGACCTGCTCCTGCTCCAGGGCGAGCCCGAGCGACTGCAGGGTGGAGCCGCCGGCGGCGCGGTGCTCCTCCTTCGCGGCCTCGAGGTCGCCGAGCAGCGTCTTCTCGGTCGACAGCGCGCTGGTGAGCTCGCTGGTGGTGGTGGCCCGGGCCTCGCGGTTCTCCGCCACGGCGGCCTCGATCAGCCGCAGGTGCGTGCGCAGCAGCCACAGCCGCAGCGGGGTGTCGCCGGGCAGCGTCACGCCGTAGGAGTCCAGCTCGGCCAGCCGGGCCGCGGCGGCCACCCGCCGCTCGTGCAGGGCCGTGATCGGCTCGAGCAGTGCGAGCTTCTGCTCCTCGGTGCGCATCGCGGCGTAGGCGCGCTCGAGGTCGTCGAAGTGCTCGACGGCGCGGTCGGCGGCGGCGTACGTGCTGGGCCGCTCGAGCACCATCTCCTTGTAGAGCTCGTCGACGCTGCGGACCTGGTTGCCGGCCTGGATCCGGGCCAGCAGCCGCAGCGCCTTGGCGCCGTCGCCGTTGGCGCCGATGCCGAGCCGCGCGTGCAGGACCGCGGAGAAGTCCGCGTAGGTCCGGTGGACCCGGACGCCGGGGAAGAGCTTCTTGAGCGTGTTCGCGTGGAACCGGTCCGGGACCGCCACCTCGAGCGTCGCCAGCGGGAGCGCGCCCTCGTGGGTGGCCAGCTGCATCTGCACGTCGGCGGAGCGGGTCGCGCGGCGCGGGACGTAGTAGGTGCGCAGGGCGGTGAACCGGCCGCCCCGGTCGTTGACGAAGGTCATCGCCACGGCGCCCCAGGTGTCGGAGCCCTGCCCGCGCAGCAGCCGCTCGACCGGTCGGCCGGTCCGGGGGTCGTCCACGACGTCGACGGCACCGCGCAGGTACGACAGCAGGTTGCGCTGGCCGACGCCCCGGGCGCGCCCGGCGACCGCGTCGTTGGAGGCGCCGTTGAACTTGGTGTCCGACGGCATCATCAGCGCGGTGTAGGCGTCGAGCACGGTGCTCTTGCCGACGCCGGAGGCGCCGGAGATCATCGTGGCGTCCCCGCGGAGCGGGATGGTGGTGAGCCCGCCGAAGCCGCCCCAGTTGACCAGCTGCATCAGCGCGGCGCGCCACTGCATCCCGTCGTCGGAGGGCAGGGCCACGACCTGCCGGTCGAACAGCCCGTCGGAGCGCTCGCCCTCGACGTGCTCCGGGCGCGCGGGGTCCTCGGGGTGCTGGGTCAGTTGCTCGGTCTCGTCGATCGACATGGTCACTCCCCTGCCTGCACGGCGGCGTCGGCGGCCTCATCGGCGGCGGCGTGGTCGCCGAAGAGGCCGGCGCCCTCCGGCTCCTCCTCTGTCGCGCGCGGCTCGGTGTTGGCACGCCGCAGCGCCTCGAGCAGCTCCTGCAGCAGCTCGAGCGGCAGCAGCGGCTCGACCGCCTCGCTGATCTCGAACCGGTCCTCGTGGTCGCCGGCGACCAGCAGCCCGGCCTTGACGATGCTGGTGACCGCGTTGCGGGCGCGCTTCTCGTCGCCGGCCTCGTCGGTGGCGTGCGCCGGCCGGAAGCTCGCGACGTGCTCGAGGACGTCCTCGAGGTCCACGAACACCCGGGACTCGCCCCCGGCGGCGCCGGCGCGGAGCCGGTCGCGCAGGTGCACGAGCACGAGGGTCTCCTCGCGCGACCACGCCGCGTCGTACAGCAGGGTCGGGAACCGGCTGCCGGTCTCCGAGGTCGCCTGGCGCTTCCAGGCGACCTCGCGGACGCGGTCGACGACCAGGTCGAGGAAGAGGTCGTTGAGCCGGGAGCGCAGCACCCGCTCGTGCTCGACGAGGACCTGCCAGTCGCGCGGGTGCGTGCGGGCGCTGATGAAGCGCTGCTTGAGCAGGGTCACCAGGGCGTGGCGCTGCGCGTGCTCCAGCCCGCCCTCGTCGCCCTCCCACAGGGAGACCGACGTGTCGTCCAGCCCACCGTCCAGCCCACCGGCCAGCCCGGGGCCCAGGTCCAGCTCGTCGCCGGTGTCCACGCTCATGCTCGGGTCTCCCCCTGGGGTCGGTCGGGTCGGTCGGGTCGGTCGGGTCGGTCGGGCCGGTCGGGGTCGGGCAGCGGCGTCCGCGGCACCGCGAAGGTGCGCGTCGAGCCGTCGGGGCGCACGGCGGCGAAGGCCTCCACGGAGTCCTCCTCGCTGGTCCAGTCGCGGTCGGCGGCGAGGTGCAGCAGCCCGAAGACCTCGACCGGTCGGCGCAGCGGCGGCTCCAGGGTGTCGAAGAGCTCGCCGAGCGACCCCGCCGGCGCGAGGGAGGCGAGGGAGGCGTCCAGCCGCTCGCGCAGCTCGGCCAGGCGCGGGCCGCCCTGGGCGACCAGGTCGGCCATCGACAGCGGTGGGGCGTCCTCGGGGTCGGGGTGCCCGATCCGCTCGGGCAGCACGTCGTCGGCGGGGTCGTGGAACCGCTCGCGCAGGTGCTCGATGCCGGTCCGCGCCGGGAGCAGCGGCACGTCGTGGGTGGCGCGGGGGCCGGTGCCGACCATCCACGTCATCAGCTCCGACTCCACCTGGCGCAGCGTCTGCTCGAGCTCGCGGTCCCGGACGGCGTCGCGGGAGACGATGTACTCCTTGAGCGTCGCGGTGACCCGGGACCGCTGGGCCAGCACGCGGTCCAGGCCGTCGCGCACGAGCCGGACGGTGCCCCGCAGCTCCGCCCGCTCGGCGTCGCTGGTGATCCGGTCCGCGAGCGGGTGCTCGAGGAGCGCGGTGAGGTCCTCTCGCAGCTGGGTGACCAGGCCGTCGTCGCGCAGCAGGGCGAACGCGCCCTCGAACGCGCGGCCCTCCTGGGTGGCGGTCATCAGCGCGTCGGCGCGGGCCAGGTAGTCGTCGATCACCTGGCCCGGCGGGCGGTCCTCGGCCCGGAAGGCGGCCAGGATCTCGCCGCGGATGGTGGCGAAGCGCTCCTCGACCCGGGCGAAGTCGCTCGGCAGGGCCGAGACGAGCGAGAGCAGCTCGGTGAACCCCTCGAGCATGTAGTCCTCGGTCGCCCCCACCAGCTCGGCCCCGTCGACCAGCCGGTCGCGCTCGGCCTGCAGCCGGGCGATCTCCGCGTTGAGCAGCCCGACGCGCGCGCCGCGGTCGGGGTTGGCCTCGGCGTTGAAGCGGCGGACCGTGCCCAGGATCGTCGCGATCCGGTGCTCGCTGAGGGTGGCGCGGTCGCGGGCGAGGTTCTTGACCAGCTCCAGCGCCTGCTGGGCGTGCGAGGTCAGCGTGTAGACCTCGCGGCCGCCCTCGTCCAGGGACCGGACCAGCCACTGCCCGCGCATCCACCGCTGGCAGATCTCGCGACCGCTGCCGGTCGGCAGGTCGGTCTCACCGGCGGCGCGGACCTCGGCGAGGTGCTCCTCGACCTGCGCGTGCAGCCGGGCGGTGGGGATCGGCACGTTGTTGCGGCCGAAGGCCTCGCGGAAGATCGTGATGACGACGGCGGCCTGGCGCTGGTGCAGCAGGGTGAGGGTCGGCTGCGCGAAGGCGCGCCGGACCCCCGCGAGCTCCCCCGCGATCCCGCTCATGCCTGCTGCCCCTCCGTCGTGCCTGCTGCGCCGCTCGTGCGACCGCCAAGCATCCCAGGGCCGGTCGCGTGCGCCGAAACGCGGTCCCCGTCACGCTCCTGCCGGCTCAGTGCGCGGCGAGCCGCCCGCTCAGCCGGCGGTGCCGCTCGGCGCTGGCCGCGTCGAGGCCCACGATCTCGACGGCGGTGCCGCGTCGCTCGTACTTCGTGGTGATCGCGTCGAGCGCGGCGACGGTCGAGGCGTCCCAGACGTGGGCGTCCGCGAGGTCGATGACCACCCGGCCGGGGTCGTGCGCGTAGTCGAACTGGGTGGGGAGGTCGTTGCTCGAGGCGAAGAAGAGCTCGCCGGTGACCCGGTAGACCGCCGTGGCCGCGCCGTGCTCGTCCTCGACCAGCGTGCGCTCGGTCGCGGTCAGGTGGGCGACCCGGCGGGCGAAGAGCGTCATCGCGACGAGGACGCCGACGACGACGCCGATCGCGAGGTTGTGGGTGGCGACCGTGACGACGACCGTCGCGACCATGACGGCCGTCTCCGACCGCGGCATCCGGCGCAGGGTGCGGGGGCGGACCGAGTGCCAGTCGAAGGTGCCGACCGAGACCATCACCATGACCGCGACGAGCGCGGCCATGGGGATCAGCGCGACGACGTCGCCGAAGCCGACGACGAGCACCAGCAGCAGGACGCCGGCGAGGAAGGTCGAGATCCGCGTGCGGGCCCCGGAGACCTTCACGTTGATCATCGTCTGGCCGATCATCGCGCAGCCGCCCATGCCGCCGAAGAAGCCGGTGACCAGGTTGGCGGTGCCCTGCCCCCACGCCTCACGGGTCTTGTCCGAGGGGGTGTCGGTGATGTCGTCGACGAGCTTGGCGGTCAGCAGCGACTCCAGGAGCCCGACGACCGCCATGGCCAGGGCGTACGGCGCGATCGTCTCGAGGGTGTCGAGCGTGAACGGCACGTCCGGGACGAACCAGCTCGGCAGGCTGTCCGGCAGCCGGCCCTCGTCGCCCACGTCCGGGACGTCGAAGGAGCCGACCAGCGTGAAGGCGGTGAGCGCGACGATCGCGACGAGGGGCGCCGGCACGACGCTGTTGACCCGCGGGAAGCCGACGATGACCGCGATGCCGACCGCGACCATCGGGTAGACCAGCCACGGCACGTCGACGAGGTGGTCGACCTGGGCCTCGAGGATGAGGATCGCGAGCGCGTTGACGAAGCCGACCATCACCGAGCGCGGGATGAACCTCATCAGCCGCGCGACGCCGGCCGAGGCGAGCACGACCTGGACGAGGCCGCCGAGGATGACGGTGGCGATCAGGTAGTCGTACCCGTGGTCGCGCATGACCGGCGCGATCACGAGCGCGACCGCACCGGTAGCGGCCGAGATCATCGCCGGGCGACCGCCCAGGAACGAGATCGCGACGGCCATCGTGAACGACGCGAAGAGGCCCACCCGCGGGTCCACCCCGGCGATGATCGAGAACGAGATCGCCTCGGGGATGAGGGCGAGGGCCACCACGAGACCGGCGAGGACCTCGGTGCGCAGCAGCCTCGGCGAGCGGAGCGCGGCGCGGACCGACGGCTCGACGGGCGCGGCGGCGCCGGGAGCAGGTGCGGGGGCGGGCGTGGGGTGGGACGTCGGCACCGCCCGGACCCTACCCTTACGTGAGGGTAGGGTTGGCATCCCGGACGACAGTGAGGAGCGTGGGCATGGACACCGCGCGCAGCATGCACATCGGTGAGGTCGCGGCCCGCACCGAGCTCTCCCTGCGCAGCCTGCGCCACTGGGAGGAGGTCGGCCTGCTTCACCCCTCCGGCCGCACCGACGGCGGCTTCCGCCTCTACACCGAGGAGGACGTGGACAAGATCCTCGTCATCCGGCGGATGAAGCCGCTGGGCTTCAGCATCGAGGAGATGAAGGCCGTCATGACCGACATCGAGGTCCTGCGCGACCCCGGCACCGGCCCCGACGCGCGCCGAGAGGCGGGCGCTCGGCTGGAGGCGGTCCGCGACGACGCCGTCGGCAGGCGCGAGCGGCTCGTGCGGCAGCTCGGCATGGCCGACGAGTTCATCGACCTGCTCGGCCGGGAGACCTCCTAGCTCGATGCACCTAGCGCCCCGACCGGCCGGCCGCCAGCTGCCGCACGACGTCGAGGGCGGCGAGCAGGTGCGGCTCGTCCCGCGCCGCCCGGTGGGCGGCGACCAGCGCGACGCGCGGCACCGGGCCGACGAGCGGCACGTAGGTCACCCCGCCCAGCGGGAGGGCCCGCACCGGCTCGGGCACGACCGCGATGCCGAGCCCCCCGGCGACCAGGGTGACGAGGGTCGAGGTCTCACCCACCTCGTGCCGCACCGTCGGCTCGAACCCGGCGTCGCGGCACAGCCCCCGCACGACGTCGTACATCGCGGAGCGGCGCTCCGAGGCGTGCACCAGCAGCTCGACACCCTGGAGGTCGGCGACGCGCAGGCGCCGACGGCCGGCCAGCGGGTGGTCGTCCGGCACGGCCGCCACGAGGCGGTCCTCGCGCAGCGGGGTGACCGTGAGCGTCCCGTCGGTCACCGGCGGGCGCAGCAGCGCCAGGTCGACGGCACCCTGCCGCAGGGCCTCCTGCTGGTCGGCGGCCAGCATCTCGCCGCGGAACGACACGTCGACGCCGGGCAGCCCCTCGCTGAGCCGTCTCGCCAGCGCCGGCAGGAGGCTGTAGGTCACCGAGCCCACGCACCCGACGGTCAGGTGGCCCACCACCCCGGCGGCCGCGCGCCGGGCCTCGTGGGCGGCGTCCTCGACGGCAGCGAGGATCCCCCGGGCCCGCACCAGGTACGCCGCACCCGCGGGCGTGAGGTCGACCCTGCGGGTCGTGCGGGTCAGCAGCTCCACGCCGAGCTCGGCCTCGAGCCGACGGACCTGCTGGGAGAGCGGCGGCTGGGCGATGTGCAGGCGCTCGGCCGCCCGGCCGAAGTGCCGCTCCTCCGCGACCGCGATGAACGAACGGAGCTGTCGGAGCGAATCCATATCACCGAACATATCAATCGGGCGGCATCTTGATACTTCAGGATCCGGGCCGCTCCGCCTACGGTCGAGGGCATGAGCTCCTCCTACGTCTACGCCGCCGTGCGCACGCCCTTCGGCCGGTACGGCGGCGCGCTGGCCGGTGTCCGCCCCGACGACCTCTCCGCCTCGGTCATCCGGGCGGTCCTCGCCACGACGCCCGGGCTCGACCCGGCCGCGATCGGCGACGTCGTCTGGGGGAACGCGAACGGCGCCGGTGAGGAGAACCGGAACGTCGGCCGGATGGCCTCCCTGCTGGCCGGCCTGCCGGTGACCGTGCCCGGCACGACGGTCAACCGGCTCTGCGGCTCGAGCCTGGACGCGGTGGTCACCGGCTCGCGCGCGATCGAGACCGGGGACGCCGACGTCGTGCTGGCCGGCGGCGTGGAGTCGATGTCCCGCGCCCCGTGGGTGCTGCCGAAGCCGGCGAAGGGCTTCCCGGCCGGGGACACCACCGCCGTGTCCACGACCCTGGGCTGGCGGCTGGTCAACCCGCGGATGCCCCAGGAGTGGACGGTCTCCCTCGGCGAAGCCAACGAGCAGCTGCAGGAGCGGTTCGGCATCGACCGCGGGCGCCAGGACGCCTTCGCCGCGCGGTCGCACCGGCTGGCGCACCAGGCCTGGGAGGACGGCTTCTACGACGACCTGGTCGTCACCGTGGAGGGCACCGACCTGACCCGTGACGAGGGCATCCGCCCGTCGGCGTCGCCCGAGACCCTGGCCGGGCTGAAGCCCGCGTTCCGTCCCGACGGCACGATCACGGCCGGGAACGCATCGCCGCTGAGCGACGGCGCCTCGGCGGTGCTGCTGGGGTCGGCCGGAGCCGCGGACCGGCTCGGCACCGCTCCCCTCGCGCGGATCGCCGGGCGCGCGGCGCACGCACTGGAGCCCCAGGCCTTCGGCTACGCCCCCGTGGAGGCCGCGAACCGCGCACTGGCCCGCGCCGGCATCGGCTGGGGGGAGGTCGGCGCGGTGGAGCTGAACGAGGCGTTCGCCGTGCAGTCGCTGGCGTGCCTCGACGCCTGGGGCGTCGACCCGGAGATCGTCAACACCCGTGGCGGCGCGATCGCCCTCGGCCACCCGCTCGGCGCCTCCGGCGGCCGGGTCGTCGGCACGCTGGCCAAGGTGCTCCGCGAGCGCGGCGAGCGCTGGGGGGTCGCGGCCATCTGCATCGGCGTGGGCCAGGGCCTGGCCGTCGTCCTCGAGAACGAGGCGGCCGCCTGATGGCCCGGACCGCCGTGCTGGAGACCGCCGACGAGGCCGTCGCCGGCATCGAGGACGGCGCGACCGTCCTGGTCGGCGGCTTCGGGCTGGCGGGCATGCCCTTCGACCTCCTCGACGCCCTCGTCCGCCAGGGCGCCACGGACCTCACGGTCGTGGCGAACAACGCCGGCAACGGGGAGGTCGGCCTGGCTGCGCTGCTGAAGGCGGGCCGGGTCCGCCGCATCCTGTGCTCCTTCCCGCGGCAGTCCGACTCCTACGTCTTCGACGAGCTCTACCGCTCCGGGCGGATCGAGCTCGAGGTCGTCCCCCAGGGCAACCTCGCCGAGCGGATGCGTGCGGCCGGCGCCGGCATCGGCGCGTTCTTCAGCCCGACCGCCGCCGGCACCGCGCTCGCCGAGGGCAAGGAGACCCGGGTGATCGACGGGCGCGAGCACGTGCTCGAGCACCCGATCCGCGGTGACTACGCGCTCGTCGCGGCCCACCGCGCCGACCGGACGGGCAACCTCGTCTACCGCAAGACCGCGCGCAACTTCGGGCCGGTCATGGCGACCGCGGCGGCGACGACGATCGTCCAGGTGGCTGAGGTCGTCGAGACCGGCTCGCTCGACCCCGAGGCCGTCGTGACGCCCTCGATCTACGTCGACCGCGTCGTCGCCGTCGAGCCGCAGCACCACACCGTCCGAGGAGCCCGCTGATGACCCTGACCTCCACCGACGCCCCGCTGTCGACCGAGGAGCTGGCCGCGGTCATCGCCGCCGACATCCCGGCCGGATCGTTCGTCAACCTCGGCATCGGCCAGCCGACCCGCATCGCCGACCACCTGACCCCCGCGCAGGAGGTCGTCCTCCACACCGAGAACGGCATGCTCGGCATGGGCCCCGCCGCCGGCCCCGACGAGGTCGACGCCGACCTGACCAACGCGGGCAAGGTGCCGGTCACCGAGCTGCCGGGAGCGGCGTACTTCCACCACGCCGACTCCTTCGCGATGATGCGCGGCGGCCACCTGGACGTCTGCGTCCTCGGCGCCTACCAGGTCGCCGCCACCGGCGACCTGGCCAACTGGCACACCGGGCGGGCCGACGACATCCCCGCCGTCGGCGGCGCCATGGACCTCGCGATCGGCGCGAAGTCCGTGCGCGTGATGATGTCGCTCTTCGGTCGCGACGGCTCCCCCAAGCTGGTGCCCGCGTGCACCTACCCGCTCACCGGCGTCGCCTGCGTCAGCCGGGTCTACACCGACCACGGGGTCTTCGCGGTCGGCGACGACACGCTCGCCCCGGGCGAGGTGGGCGTGCTGGCGACGTTCGGGACGACCGTCGCCGGACTGCAGGAGCGCCTGTCCGTCGCGCTCGTCGACCGGACCTGAGCGGCCGCCCGGCCCCGCACCGCCGGGGTCAGGCCTCGCCCAGCTCCGCGAGGGCGGCCTGCGCGATCCGGAACGCCGTGTTGGCGTCGGGCACCCCGCAGTAGATCGCGGTCTGCAGCAGCACCTCCTTGATCTCCTCCACGCTGAGCCCGTTCGTCCGCGCGGCACGGACGTGCATCGCCAGCTCCTCGTGGTGGCCCCGCGCCACGAGGGCGGTCAGGGTGACCATCGAGCGCGAGCGGCGGTCCAGCCCGGGGCGGGTCCAGATGCCGCCCCAGGCGTACTCGGTGATGAGCTCCTGGAAGTCCCGCGTGAGGTCGGTGGCCGCGGCCGTCGCCCGGTCGACGTGCGCGTCGCCCAGGACCTCCCGGCGCACCGCCATCCCCGCGTCGCGCACCTGCGCGACGGTCGCGTCCGGCCTGCGGGCGCCCGCGGGGCCCTCGGCGGTGGAGCCACCGCCGGGACGCCTCCCGGGCCCGCGGAGTGCGTGCTCGCGCACGAGGCGGGCCACCTCCTCCGGCGCCTCGACCGGGGCCAGGTGCGCGACACCCGGCAGGACGACCGCCCGGCCGTCCGGGACCCCGTCGGCGATCTCCTCGAGCGCCGACGGGGGCGTCGGCTGGTCGAGCTCCCCCGCCACCGCCAGCACCGGGGCCGCGACCTCGGCGAGCCGGTGCCGGACGTCGTAGGTCGCGAGCGCGCCGCAGACCGCGGCGTACCCCTCGTCGTCGGCGTCGGACAGCGCGTGCAGCAGCGCCGACCCGCGTGCCGGCTCGCGCTCGAGGAAACCGGGTCCGAACCAGCGCTGGGCCGAGCCGCTGACCATCGACGGTGTCCCGGACGCGCGCACCGTCGCCGCGCGCTCGAGCCAGGACTCGGGGGTGCCGATCGTCGCGCCCGTGCAGAGCGCGGTCGCGGTGAGCACCCGGTCCGGGGCGTCGAGCAGCAGCTGGAGCCCGACCGCGCCACCGACGGAGTCCCCGGCGTAGTGGAACGCGGCGGACGGGCCGGCGACCTCGTCGACCACCGCGAGCACGTCGGCGGCGAGCCCGCCGACGGTGACCGGGGAGGCGCCGACCGGCAGCCGGTTGCGGCCGTGGCCCGGCAGGTCCCAGCCGACCACGTGGAAGTCGCGCGCGAGGTGCTCGGCGGCGGCCGACCACAGCGCCGTGACCGACGTCCCGAGCGACGGGCCCAGGACCAGGAGCGGCAGGTCCGGACGGCCTCCGAGGTGGACGGCGGTGACGGTCACGATCGGTCTCCTCGAGGTCGCGGGTGCTCGGCGGCGCGGGCCAGGGCCTCGTCGACCAGGTCCCCCACCAGCCCGTCGTACGACGCGAGGGGCTCGCGTCCGGTCAGGCCGGCCAGCGAGCGCTGCTCGGCGCGCACGTCGTGCTCGACCTCGGCGAGGCGGGCGGCCATCCGGTCGGTCCGGACGGAGAGCCCCCGCAGGAGGTCGGACGTATGGGAGGCGGCCACCACGGTGCGGCGCAGCAGCACCGCGATCGTGTGCCACTCCAGGTGCCACCCGCCGTCGGCGCGCTCGTCGACCTGCTCCGCCGCGGCCAGGTGCAGCGCGGCCGCCTGCTGCGGGCCGGCGAGCGCGGCGCGGCGGACGAGCACGGCCAGGGTCGGGTTGGCCTTCTGCGGCATGGCCGAGGAGCCGCCGGCGGAACCGTCCCGGAGCTCGCCCACCTCCGGCCGGCCGAGCGCGAGCACGTCGTTGGCGACCCGCCCCCAGGCGTCGGAGGCGGTGACGGCGGCGTCGGCGAGGCGGGTGACCGGGGTGCGGCGCGTGTGCCAGGGGGCGGACGGCTGCTCGAGGCCCAGTGCCGGTGCGAGGGACCGCCGCAGGGAGCGCGCGCCGTCCGCACCGGCGAGCTCCACGAGCGAGGCGAGGGTGCCGCCGGCGCCGCCGAGCTGCACCGGCAGGGCCAGGGCCGCGAGGAGCTCGTCGGCGTCGAGCACGCCGTGGAGCCAGGTCGCGGCCTTGGCGCCGAAGGTCGTGGGCACGGCCGGCTGCGTGAGCGTGCGCGCGACCATCGGTGTGCCGCGGTGCCGCTCGACGAGGTCGACGAGGACGGCGACCTGGTCCGCGACCTCCGCACGGACGGCGGCCACCGCGTCCCTGGCGCAGAGGACCAAGGCCGTGTCCAGCACGTCCTGGCTGGTCAGGCCGCGGTGCACCCAGGTGGCGGCGGGCTCCGGCAGGCGCTCGCGCAGCAGCCGCACCAGCCCGATCACCGGGTTGCCGCCGCGCTCGGCCTCGACGGCGAGCGACGCCAGCACCGCGGGCTCCGCGGCCGGATCGGGCCACGGCGCCGCACCGGCCGACGCCGGGGCCACGGCCGCGTCGACGAGGCACCGGAGCCATGCGTGCTCGACGGACACCATCGCGGCGAGGAGCGCACGGTCCGACATCGCCGGGCCGGCGCGGTGGTCGCCGGGCCACCACAGAGTCGTCACCTCAGGAGTGTCCCGGATAGGTGAGGAACACGGTCTCGTCCGCCCCCTGCAGCGCGATGTCGAAGCGCAGCCCGTGCTCGTCGCGCTCGCACAGCAGCGTGCCGGCCCGGTCGCCGGTGGAGCGCAGCAGCCCGTCGGGCCCGGCGCCCGGGCGCTCGGCCAGCGGCAGGTAGGCCCGGGTGAACAGCCGGTCGAGGAGTCCCCGGGCGAAGACCGTCACCGCGAAGCACGGCAGCCGGCCGTCCACGGAGCCGGGCTCCAGCGTCGTGAACGTGTAGCGGCCGGTCCGGTCGGTGGTCGAGCGGCCCCAGCCGGTGAAGGTGTGGCCGTCGCGCCGCAGGGAGCCGGCACGCTGGACGACGTTCCCCGCGGGGTCCGCCTGCCAGATCTCGACCAGGGCGTCCTGCACGCCCCGGCCCTCTCCGTCGGTGACCGTACCGTGCAGGAGCACCGAACCGGGCGTGCCGGGGGCGACCAGGTCGCGGTCGCCGGCGTAGGGCAGGGCGTAGTGGAAGAACGGCCCGACGGTCTGGCCGGGCGTGGCGGTCCGGCGCGGCATCACGCGTCCCCCTCCTCGGTGGTGTCGGTCTCGACCGGTGTCCGGTGGGCCCCGGTGAGCACGATGTCCCACCGGTAGCCGGTGGCCCACTCGTGCTGGGTCAGGTCGTGGTCGTACGTCGCCACCAACCGCTCGCGGGCCCGCGGGTCCACGATCGACTGGTAGATCGGGTCCAGGGCGAAGAGCGGGTCGCCCGGGAAGTACATCTGCGTCACGACCCGCTGGGTGAAGTCGGTGCCGAACAACGAGAAGTGGATGTGCGCCGGCCGCCACGCGTTGTGGTGGTTGCGCCACGGGTAGGGCCCCGGCTTGATCGTGGTGAAGCGGTACCAGCCGTCCTCGTCGGTCAGGCACCGCCCCATGCCGGTGAAGTGCGGGTCGAGGGCGGCCGGGTGCTGGTCGCGCTGGTGGACGTAGCGCCCGCCCGCGTTGGCCTGCCAGATCTCGACGAGCTGGCGCCGCACCGGCCGGCCGTCGCCGTCGACCACGCGCCCGGTGACCACCGTGCGCTCGCCGACGGGCTCGCCGCCCCGCTGGATGGTCAGGTCCGCCTCGAGGGGGTCCACGTCGCGCTCCCCGAAGCACGGCGCCCACAGCTCGACGCCCTCGGGGTCGACCTGCACCAGGGCCTTCGTGGGGTAGCGCAGCAGGCTCGAGCGGTACGGCGGGTAGTCCAACCGCGGCCGGGTCTCCTCGCCGGCGTCCGCGTCGCGCGCGGCGTACTCCTCGGCGGTCCGGCGCATCTCGGCCGAGACCGCGGCCTGCGGTTCCAGCCCGCTGGTGGGGTCCCGCTCGACGTCCGGTCGGTTGGCCGCGGTGCTCCCGGCGGCGGCCGCCGCGCTGCTCTCGCTCACGGGTCCGACGCTAAGCCCCCGTGTGTGACGGCCGCCTCAGCACGCTTCCGGCCAGCGGAAGCCCGTCGTGCCATGCTCCCGGACGCCGGTGTCACGGTGAGCGGGTCCCCGCACCACCTGAGCTAGGAGCACCCCCGTGAGCAGCACACCGTCCACCTCGTCCCCGGGGTCCGTCCGCGGGACGTCGCCCCACCCCGCCTGGCCGGTCGTCCTGTGCTGGCTCGCCGTCGCGCTCGACGGCTTCGACCTGGTCGTGCTCGGCGCGGTCATCCCGGTGCTCTCGGAGTCCGGCGCGCTCGGCTTCACCGACGCTTCCCTGACGACGGCCTCCACCCTCGGGCTCGTCGGCGTCGGCATCGGCGCCGTCCTCATCGGCCCCCTCACCGACCGCTTCGGTCGCCGGCGCGCGCTCATCAGCAGCATCGCGCTGTTCTCCGTGCTGACCCTGGCGATCCCCCTGGCTCAGTCGGTCACCCAGTTCACCGTGCTGCGCTTCCTCGCGGGGCTGGGGCTCGGGGCGTGCCTGCCCACCGCGCTCGCCTACATCGCCGAGCACGCCCCGACGAGCCGCTCGGGTTCCGCGACGACGCGGATGATGACCGGCTACCACGTCGGTGCCGTGCTGACCGCGCTGCTCGCGCTGTGGGTGATCGACGCGTGGGGCTGGGAGTCGATGTTCGTCGTCGGCGGCGTGGCGGGCCTGCTCGTCGTGCCCGTGATGGTCGCGCGCCTCCCCGAGTCCGACAGCTACCTCGCCGCCCGCGAGGCCGTCCGGTCCGGCGTCACCGCGGAGCCCGTCGCACGTCCGGTCGACGTCGTGCGCGGCCGCTACCTGCGGATCAGCATCGGCCTGTGGGTCGCCTCGTTCATGGGCCTGCTGCTCGTCTACGGGCTCAACACCTGGTTGCCCAAGATCATGGGCGAGGCCGGCTACTCCATCAACGCCGGCACCGGCCTGCTGCTGGTGCTCAACGTCGGCGCCGTCATCGGCCTGGTCGTCGCCGGCTCGATCGCCGACGCCCGCGGCGGGAAGAGCACCGTGCTCGCGTGGTTCGGCCTCGCCGCGGTCTTCCTCGCGCTGCTCTCGATCAAGATCGAGAGCACCGTGCTGGTGTACGTCGCGGTGCTGCTCGCCGGCATCTTCGTCTTCAGCGCGCAGGTCCTCGTCTACGCGTTCGTCGGCACCCTCTACCCCGCCGCCGTGCGCGGCACCGCGCTGGGCATGTCGGCCGGCGTCGGCCGGGTCGGCGCCATCGTCGGACCCTCCCTCGGCGGCGCGATGGTGACCGCCGGGATCGCCTACCCCTGGGGCTTCTACGCCTTCGCGGTCGCCGCCGTGCTGGCCGTCCTGGCCCTGGCCACCGTGCCCTCCCGGACCACCCCGGAGCCGGTCGCCGCACCGGCCACCGCCTGAGCCGGGACGACCGGCGCGGCAGACTGGTCGGGTGGCCGGCAACTCGAGCTCCCCGGGCGTCAGCGTCACCGCGCGCGCCCTGTCGCTGCTGACCGCCTTCGACGAGACCCACCGGCGGCTCGGCCTGAGCGAGATGGCTCGCCGCGCCGACCTGCCGCTCGGCACCGCGCACCGCCTCGTCGGCGAGCTGGTGGCGTTCGGCGCCCTCAGCCGGAGCCCGTCCGGTGACTACGTGGTGGGCCGCCGGCTGTGGGACATCGGCCTGCTGGCCCCGGTGCAGACCGGCCTCCGGGAGGCGGCGTCGCCGTACCTCCACGACCTCTACGGCGCGACCGCGGCGACCGTGCACCTCGCCGTCCGCGACGGCCTGGAGGTGCTCTACGTCGACCGGCTCCGCGGCAGCTCGTCGGTGCCGGTGGTGAGCACGGTCGGGTCCCGCCTGCCCCTCCACGCGACGGGGGTCGGCAAGGTCCTGCTCGCGCACGCCGGCCCGGAGGTCGAGGCCGCGGCGCTCGCACTGCTGGAGCCGGTGACGCCGTACACCGTCACCCAGCCCGGCACGCTGCGGCGCCAGCTCAGCCGCGCCCGACGCGAGGGGTGGGCGGCCACCGCGGAGGAGATGAGCCTGGGCGCCTGCTCGGTCGCGGTGCCGGTGCGCCAGCGTGGCGAGGTGGTCGCGGCGCTCGGGCTCGTGGTGGCGTCGCTGCGCACGGACCGGCCCCGCCTGGTGGCGGCCCTGGAGGTGGCGGCCCGCGGCATCGAGCGTGCCGTGGGCCGCCTGCCCGCCGTCGTCCCGCCCGAGGTGCGGAGCACCTGAGCGGCCGGCGTCACCCGGTCAGAACGGGTAGCGCTGGATGTCCGACTGGATCGTCACCCACTGCACGTCGCAGAACGTGTCGAGGTTGACCGAGGAGCCGAAGTGGCCGCCGGCCCCGGAGGCCTTCGTGCCGCCGAACGGCGCCACCGCCTCGTCGTCGACCGTCTGGTCGTTGACGTGGACCGCCCCCGCCTTGATGCGGTCGGCGAGCTGGAGGGCCGCGAACGGGTCCGCGGTCAGGATCGAGACCGACAGGCCGTACTCCGAGGAGTTGACGATGTCGATCGCCTCCTCGACGGTGTCGTAACCGGTCACCGGGGCGACCGGGCCGAAGATCTCCTCGCGCCAGGCCGGGCTGTCGAGGGGTACGTCGGTGAGCACGGTCGGTCGGTAGAAGAGCCCCTCGTGCGTGCCGCCGGCCCGCAGCCGGGCCCCTGCCTCGACGGTCGACCCGACCAGGGCGTGCACCTTCTCCAGCTGGCCCTGGTCGACGATCGGGCCGAGCGCGTTGGCCGGGTCGGTCGGGTCGCCCACCGAGATCCGGTCGGCCGCCTGGGCCAGCTTCGCGGCGTACTCCTCCAGCCGGTCCCGGGGCACCAGGTGCCGGCCGGTCGTCATGCAGATCTGGCCCTGGTGCAGGAAGGACCCCCAGGCGCCGGCCGACGCCGCGGCGTCGATGTCGGCGTCGGGCAGCACGAGCAGCGCGTTGTTGCCGCCGAGCTCGAGGTGCACCTTCTTCAGCAGCCCACCCGCGGTCTCCCCGATCCGGCGGCCGGCGGCCGTGGAGCCGGTGAAGGAGATGCAGGGGACGTCGGGGTGCGCGACGAGCGCCGCGCCGACGTCGGCGCCGGCGGGCAGCACGTGCAGCAGGCCCTCGGGCAGGCCGGCCTCGGCGAGGAGCGCGGCGAGCGCGAGCCCGCCGGAGACCGACGTGCGCGGGTCGGGCTTGAGGACGACCGCGTTGCCGAGCGCGAGGGCGGGCACGACCGATCGCATCGAGAGGATCGCCGGGAAGTTGAAGGGGCTGATCACGCCGACGACGCCCACCGGGACGTAGCGGCCGATCGACATGCGCGGCTTCATGCTGCGCAGCAGCTGCCCGTAGGGCTGGGCCGCGAGCGCGGCACCGGCCTGCAGCTCGGAGGTCACGAGCATCGCCTCGAAGCCGGCCTTGCCCTGGCCGGAGCCGGACTCCGGCACCAACCAGCGGGTCAGCCGCTCCGGCTCGTCGCCGAGGAGCGCAGCCGCCCGGGCCATCACCGCGGCGCGCTCGGTGTAGGGCAGCGCCGCCCACGCCGGCTGAGCAGCCGCCGCGGCCCGCACCGCCCGGTCGAGGTCGGCGGTGTCGGCCTGCCCGACGCTCGCGATGGTCTCCCCCGTCGCCGGCGCGAGCACGGGACTGGTGCCCGCGCCGCCCGCGACGAAGCCGCCGCTGAAGATCTTGCCGTCCCAGGCCTCGGTCACCATGGCGTCCGTCCTCTCGTGTCCTGGCGACGGGCGTGTCCCGTCCCCAGCGGGGCCGGGGCGCTCACCGCTGCCCCGGCCAGCCCGTGTAGCCCTCGGCGAGGTACGCGGACCCGCTCGGCGAGCCGGTGAGCGAGGCCAGCTCGCCCTCCTGGCGGCGTACGTCGAAGGGCGTCGCCTCGGGCAGCGTGTGGAGCATCGTGGTCATCCAGTACGAGAAGTGCTGTGCCTTCCACACCCTGCCCAGCGCGCGCTCGCTGTACGTCGCCAACGGCTCGGTGCTGCGCTGCGCGACCGCCCGCTCGAGCTCCTCGGCGAGCACGCGGACGTCGGCGAGCGCGAGGTTGAGCCCCTTCGCGCCGGTCGGCGGCACCGTGTGCGCGGCGTCGCCCGCCAGGACGAGCCGGCCGTGGTGCATCGGCTCCTGCACGAAGCTGCGGAACGGCAGCACGGTCCGCGAGGTGATCGGCCCCTCCTGCAGCACGTGCCCGTTGTGGCCCACCCGCGCCTGCAGCTCCGACCAGATCCGGTCGTCCGACCAGTCGCCGACGTCCGCGGCCGGGTCGCACTGGAAGTACATCCGCTGCAGGGTCTCCGTGCGCTGGCTGATGAGCGCGAACCCGCGCGGCGAGTGGTTGTAGATCAGCTCGGGCGCGCTGGGCGGCGCCTCGGCGAGGATCCCGAACCAGGCGAAGGGGTACTCGCGGAAGTACTGCGTCCTCTCCTGCTCCGGCACCTCGCGGCGGCACAGGCTGCGGGACCCGTCGGTGCCGACGAGGAAGTCGGCCCGCACCTCGTGGGCGACGCCCTCGGCGTCGGTGAACCGCAGCACCGGCCGCTCCGAGGTGAGGTCGCCGACACCCACGTCGGTGACGCCGAACCGCACGTCGGCGCCGTCCCTCGCACGGGCGTCGGCGAGGTCGATGAAGACGTCGGTCTGCGGGTAGAGCTGGGCGGCGGCGCCGACGAGGCCCTCGAAGTCGATGCGGTGGCTGGCGCCGCCGAAGGCGAGCTCGATGCCCCCGTGGCGGTAGCCGTCGCGGTGCACGCGGTCCGAGACCCCGGTCTCGACGAGGAGGTCCACCGACCCCTGCTCCAGGATGCCGGCCCGCTGGGTCTCCTCGATCTCCCGGCGGCTGCGCAGGTCGACCGCGACCGACTCGATCCCGGCCGAGGACAGCAGGTGGGAGAGCATCAGGCCCGCCGGCCCGGCTCCGACGATGGCCACCTGCGTCCGGATCGGCGTGGGAGGCGTCATGCCGCGCATCCTGCGCCCACGGCCACGCCGGGACCATGCCACCCTTCCGCTCGGCGGAAGTGCCCTGCGGTGGTCAGCCGACCAGCGCGGGGAGCGCGGCGTCCGAGGCCGCCAGCGCGTCGCGGTCGTACGTCGAGCCGGTGACGAGCAGCTCGTCGGCGGCCGTGCGCTCCACGAGCCGCTCGAGCCGCCGTCGTACCGTGCCCGCGCTGCCGGCGGTCACGGCCGCCAGGCCCTTCTCCACCCGCCCGGCGTCCTGGGCGTCCCAGTCCTGCCCACGGATGTCGGCGACCGGCTCCAGCGGGCCGAAGACGCCGGTCCGGCGCGACCGCGCCATCGCCCACACCTCCGGCAGGGCCAGCTCGCGCGCCTCGGCGTCGGTGTCGGCGACCAGCACGTCCAGCGACACCGTGACCTGGGGATCGCTGCCCCCGTGCGGCCGGAACCCCCGGCGGTACGCCGCGAGCCGCTCCCCCACGTCCGGCTCGTCCAGCACCGGTCCGCCGACGACTACCGGCAGGCCCAGCCCGGCGGCGACCTCGAGCCCCCGCCCGGTGGCCAGCACCGACAGCGGGACCGCGCCGACCCCGGCCGGACGGGCGGTGACCGGGCCGGCGTCCTCGAGGTAGGCGCGCAGCTCGGCGACGTCCTCGGCGAAGGTGTCCGGCTCCTCGGAGCCGCGCCGCAGCGCGCGCCGCACCGGCGCGGTGAACCCGACTGACCGGCCGACGCCCAGGTCGACCCGGTCCGGGTGCAGCGCGGCGAGCATCCGGAACTGCTCGGCCACGACGTACGGCTGGTGGTTGGGCAGCATCACCCCGCCCGAGCCGATCCGGATCGTCGTCGTCCGCCCGCCGACCGCGGCCAGCAGCACCGCCGGCGCACCGGAGGCGACGCCGGGCACGCCGTGGTGCTCGGCGACCCAGAACCGGTGGTAGCCCAGCCGCTCGACCGCGACGGCCCGCTCGACGGTGTGGGCCAGGGCCTCGCCCTCCGGGCGGCCGGCGCGCGTGCGGGAGCGGTCGAGCAGGGACAACCTCATGCCGTCCCCAACGGTGCGGTGCCGTCGAGGCTTCCCGCCGCGCGCGCCGGCCGGTTCAGTCCGGCGGCTCGCCGGACCCGGGCACCTCGGCGTTCCGGTCGTCGAGGAGCCCGGTGCCCAGCCGGTCGTCGCCGTCGGCCGCGACCTTCGCCTCCAGCTGCTCTCACCCACTCGGGGGTGGGTCCGGGAAGGCGGCCGCGGGCACCTCCAGAGCGGCGCTGAGCACCCGGCGTCGCAGACCGCTCCACCCGGAGGTGTCCACCCATGGGGCGTACCACCACACCCTGGCGTACCACCGCACCCATCCCGCTCGCCGGTGTCGACGAGCACTGTGCCGTCCACCAGTTCATCCGCGTCCACGGGCGGCGTCCGACGGCGGAGGAGCTCGCCCGCTGCCAGCGGACCGCACCGCCGCTGCCGGTCGCCACGGGCGCGGCTGGTCCGCCGGTCCCCGCCGCCGGGCCGGCCGCCGCCGTCACCGGCCGCGTGCGGCGCGACATCGCGCGCCTCATCGCGCGCATCTGAGCCTCTCCCCTCGACGCCCCGCCGGGGTCTGGCCGGTACCGGACGAGGTACCTGCACCCCACGGGCGCCTCCGAGGTGCACCTGGGACGCGCTCGAGGCCCACCAGCTGAGACCACGGCTGGTGGGCCGTCCCCACGTCCGGACCTCCGCGGGACCCAGCGGGTAACCGACCCCCGGCTCGGCCGTTGAGCCGGTGACCGTCGCCACCGAGCCCCGAGGACCCGACGTGAAGCACCCGGCCCGCAGCCGCACCAGCACCCGTTCCCGGGCAGCCGCCCTCTTCGCCACCGGCGTGCTCGGCGCGGTCGGCGCCGCCGCACCGGTCCTCCCCGGCACCCCCGCCTCGGTGGCAGCCCCGGCACCCGGGGCGGCGCACGCGGATCGCGCGGCCACGGTGCCGGACGGGTGGCGGGCCCGCCCGGCGACGTACCCCGGCACCGTCGCGCGCAGCGACCTCGCCATCGCGATGTCCGACGGCACGGTCCTGCGCGGGGACCTGGAGCTGCCGGCCGGCGCCAACGGCCGGGCCGCGGCCGGCCGGTTCCCGGTCCTGGTGACGATCACGGCGTACAACAAGTCCGTCGCCGGGTCCTCGCTCAGGGAGGACGAGCCGGGCTACCTGGTCCGGCGCGGCTACGCCTCGCTCACCGTCGACGCCCGCGGCACCGGCAGCTCGGAGGGCACCTGGGACGCCTTCGGCGAGCGCGAGCAGCTCGACGGCAAGGAGGTCGTCGAGTGGGCCTCCTCCCGGGCACGTCCCTGGAGCAACGGCAAGGTGGGCATGCGCGGCCCGTCGTACATGGGCATCAACCAGCTCTTCACTGCAGCGCTGCACCCGAAGGGCCTCCGGGCGATCTTCCCCCAGGTGCCGGCGGGTGACGTCTACCGCGACGTCGTCGCCTCCGGCGGCCAGGTGGACGTCGGCTTCATCCCGCTGTGGCTGGGCCTGGTCACGACGACCGGTGTCGTCCCGCCCGCGGTGACCGCGACGGACCCGGCCTCCGGGATCGGGGCCCTGCTGTCCCACGTGCACGGCGCCGCGACGTTCACCGCCCCGCTGCTGCTCGACGCCGTGCTCGGCGGCGACGCGGCGCACGACGGGCCGTTCTACCGGACCCGCTCACCTCTGGAGGTGGTCGACGAGGTGGACGTGCCGACGTTCCTCGTCGGCGGGCGGCAGGACCTCTTCCAGCGCGGGACGCCGCTGCTGTTCGAGGCGCTCCAGGAGCGCGGCGTGCCGACCCGGCTCGTCGTCGGACCGTGGAACCACCTCGAGGGCTCGGCCGGCACGGGCCTGGAGAAGGCCGGCCACGGCACCCTCTCCCAGCTGCAGCTGCGCTGGTTCGACCGCTGGCTGCGCGGGGCGACGGGCACCCGCCTGGGCCGGATCGCACCGGTCACCGTCCACGAGAACGGGTCGGGCACGTGGCGCACCCAGCGGGAGTGGATCAGCCGCGACGCCCGGGCGCGCAGCTACCGGCTGTCGGGGAGCGCGACGACCGGTCTCCGGCCCGGCAGCCTGACGACCGGTACGGCCCGGGACGGCACGGCGGTCGTGCCGCCCGTGCCGGTCTCCGGGCTGTGCACCCGATCGGCGAGCCAGTGGACCGCGGGCATCCCCGGCCTGCTGGCCGGGGACCTGCCGTGCTTCACCGACAACGCGCTCAACGACGCCACCGGAATCGTCTACGAGACCGCACCGGTCACCAGGCCGGTCCGCTTCGCCGGACCGCTCAACGCACGCCTCCACGCCTCGAGCCCCACCGGTGGCGGCATGCTGGCGGTCTCGGTCTCCGACGTCTCGCCCTCCGGGCGGGTCACCCGCCTCACCGGCGGCTGGCAGCTCCTCGCCCAGCGGCAGCTCGACCGGCGACGGACCCGCTACCTCGACGGGGAGGTGCTCCAGCCCTACCACCCCTTCACCCGCGGGTCCCGGTCCCCGGCGCCGGGCAGGGTCGTGCCGGTCAACGTCGAGGTCTTCCCGACCGCGGCGAAGATCCGGAAGGGCCACCGGCTGCGCATCGCGGTCCAATCCTTCGACGTGCCCCACCTGCTGCCCTCGCTGCCGGACCTGCCGGGTGCACTCGCCCCGCTGACCCTGCACACCTCGCGCGCCCACCCCTCCCGGCTCACGATCCCGTGGCTGCCGGCCGGAGCGCGCTGAACCGCGCCGGAACCGCTCAGCCGTCGACGGGCTCGAGCAGGGCGAACGGCACGGTGAGCACCTGGTCGCGCACGCGCAGGTGGAAACGGGTGCGCCCGCGCTTGAGCACGGTGCCGACGGTGCCCTCGTAGCGACCGGCCGCCACGATCCGCGCCCGCTGGCCCACGCGCGGCGCCGGACGGACCGAGGCGCCCGCGGGTCCCGCGGCACCGGCCGCCGGCCCCGCGAGAACCCGGCGCAGCGCGGCGTCGTACTCCTCGCCGAGAGGTACGACGGCACCCCGGTGCGTCCACGACAGCAGGTGCTCGGGGCTGAACGTGCGCGAGCACCGGGTGCACGAGGCCGGCCGGGTCGGTCGGCGGTGCCGGGTGACCCGGTGGCCGGCCGGGCAGGTGCCGGCCCAGTCCCCCTCGATGGTGGGGGCGTCCGGGTCCGAGCAGCGCCGGCCCGAGCAGCCGATCCGCAGGGCGGTCGCCCGCCAGACCGCGTCGTGGCCGTGGCGAGGGCCGACCAGTGCGTGCGCCACCTCGTGCAGCACCGTGTCGCGCACCTCCGCCTCGTCGTGCAGCCGGGTGAGGGGTCCGCTGAGGCCGATCTGGCGCTCGTGGGGACGGCAGACGCCGGCCCGCCGCTTGGCCCGGTCGAAGACGAGCGTCCAGTCCCGCAGGCCGTGATCGTCCAGCAGCCCGCGCGCCATCCGCGCCGCCTCGTCCAGGTCCACGGCGGCACCCTAGGCCGGTCCACCGACGGACCGCGGCAGCGCCGCGTCGTACGCTCCGCCCGTGTCGATCACTCCTCCGGACCCGACCCTCGAGGCCGCGGCGCGCGAGCGCCTCGCCGGCCTCGCCACCCCGGCCGGCGCCCTCGGCCGGCTCGGCGACCTCGGCGCCCGGCTGAGCGCCGCCCTCGGATCGGTCCCGCCGCCGGAGCTCACCGACGTCCGGCTCGTCGTCTTCGCCGGTGACCACGGTGTCGCCGAGCACGGCGTCTCGGCCTACCCGGCCGCCGTCACCCCCGCCATGGTCCGCTCGCTCGTCGCGGGGACCGCCGGCGTCTCCGCGCTCGCGCGCGCCCACGGCGTGTCCGTCCGCGTGCTCGACATCGCGGTCGACGACGACCTCGACGGCGTGCCCGCGGAGGTCTCCGCCCACCACCTGCGCCGCGCGAGCGGGGCCATCCACCTCGAGGACGCCCTCGCCGCCGACGAGGTGCGCCGCGCGCTGGAGGTCGGCCGCACCGTCGCGGCCGAAGAGCTCGCCGCCGGCGCCCAGGTGCTGATCAGCGGCGACCTGGGCATCGGCAACACCACCCCGGCCGCCGCGCTCGTCGCCGCCGCGCTCGGCCTCCCCGCCGAGGACGTCGTCGGCCGCGGCACCGGCGTCGACGACGCCGGCCTGGCCCGCAAGACCGAGGTCGTCGCCCAGGCGCTGCGCCGCGCCGGCGGCCGCACCGCCGACCCGCTCGAGTCGCTCGCCGCCCTGGCGAGCGCCGACCTCGCCGCGACCACCGGTTTCCTCGTCGCCGCCGCCGAGGCCGGCGTGCCGGTGGTCCTCGACGGCCTGATGTCGGTGGCCTGCGCGCTCACCGCCGAGCGCCTCGCCCCCGGGGCCGCCGCCTGGTTCGTCGCCGGCCACCGCTCGACCGAGCCGGCGCAGTCGCTGGCGCTGGAGAAGCTCGGCCTGGACCCGCTGCTCGACCTCGGCCTCCGGCTCGGGGAGGGCAGCGGCGCCGTCGCCGCCGTCCCGGTGCTGCGCAGCGCGGTCGCGCTGATGCGCGACGTCGCCCTGCTCAGCGACCTGCTCCCCGGGTGACCCGGCCCGTCGACGTGGGCTCCCCCGCCGACGCGTGGCGGCTCGCGGTCGGCACGCTGACCGCCGTGCCGGTCGCGCCCCCGCGCACCGTGGACGCCCGCACCGCGGGTCGCGCGATGCTCCTCGCGCCACTCGCCGTGCTGCCGCTGGGGCTGCTGGTCGCGGTGGTCGGCCTGGCCGGCCGGGAGGCGGGCCTGGCCCCACTGGTCACCGCCGTCCTCGCTGTCGCCGGCCTCGCCGCCGGCAGCCGCGCGCTCCACCTCGACGGCCTCTCCGACACCGCGGACGGGCTCACCGCGTCCTACGACCGGCGCCGCTCCCTGGAGGTCATGAAGTCCGGCACGGCCGGTCCCGCCGGCGTCGCCGCCGTCGTCCTCGTGCTGCTGCTCCAGGTCACCGCGCTCACGTCCGTGCTCCGCGAGGACCGCGGGTGGCTGCTCGCCGGCGCGCTCGTGTGCCTCTCCCGCTGCGCACTGGCCCTCGCCTGCACCCGCGGCGTGCCCGGCGCCCGCCCCGACGGCCTCGGCGCGACGTACGTCGGCTCGGTGCGCCCGCTCGCCACGGTCACCCTGTGGCTGGGCGCGGCCCTGCTGGCGGCCGTGCTGGCCGGCGTGGCCGGCGTCGTGGCGGTCGTCGTCGCGGCCGGCGTGGTGGTGCTGGTCCTGCGCCGCACGGTCACCCGATTCGGCGGCGTCACCGGCGACGTCTTCGGCGCGGCCGTCGAGCTCGCCCTCGCCGCCCTGCTCGTCGTCGCCTCCGCCGGCTGACCCGGCCCACCTGAGCCGGCCCCTCCGCGGCCGCTCAGAGCCGCTCAGAGCGGGTCGGGCAGCCGCAGGACCCGCCCGGCGACGACGAGGTGCACCTCGTCGCAGGCGGCGCCGAGCCGCTGGTTCACCGTGCCCAGCAGGTCGCGGAAGAGCCGGCCGGAGCGGTACGCGGGGACGACCCCGAGGCCCACCTCGTTCGTCACCAGCACGACCGGGCCCGCGGCGGCACCGAGCGCGGCGAGGACGTGGTCGAGCTCGGCCAGCACCGCGCCGTGCACCTCCTCGGCCGGCGCCTCCCACAGGGCCGCCGCGTCCACGACCGCGGTCAGCCAGGTGCCGACGCAGTCCACCAGCACGGCGCCCGCGGCGGCCGACAGCACGGGGGCGAGGTCCCGGGTCTCGTGGGTGGTCCAGGACGACGGGCGGCGCGAGCGGTGCGCGGCGACCCGGGCCGTCCAGTCCGCGTCGTCCGCCGAGGGGACCGGGCCCGGGGCGACGTACGCCACGGCCAACTCGTCGGCCAGCAGCCGCTCGGCGTGGGTGGACTTCCCCGAGCGGACGCCGCCGGTCACCAGCACCTTCGTCGACCCGAGCACGGCGGCAGCCTAGCGACCCGATGGTCGGGCGCCCGACCTCTTGCTTGGACATCCAACCAAATGGCAGAGTGCCCGGTATGAGCACCGCAGCGCTGGACCCCGACGAGCGCCGGGCGATCATCGAGGCCGTCCGCGACTTCACCGAGGCCCGGATCGCCCCGAACGCCGTGGCGTGGGACCGCGACCACCACTTCCCCGTCGACGTGCTGGCCGAGGCCGGCGGGCTCGGCCTCGGCGCCATCTACGCCCGCGAGGACGTCGGCGGCTCCGGGCTGGGCCGCAGCGAGGCGGTGCTGATCTTCGAGCAGCTCGCCCGCGGCGACGTCGCGGTGGCGGCGTACATCTCGATCCACAACATGGCCGTCTGGATGATCGACACCTTCGGCACCGACGAGCAGCGCGCCCGTTGGGTGCCGCACCTGGCCGGCATGGAGAACCTCGCGAGCTACTGCCTCACCGAGCCCGACGCGGGCTCCGACGCGGGCAACCTGCGCACCAGCGCCCGCCGCGACGGCGAGGAGTGGGTGCTCAGCGGCACCAAGCAGTTCATCTCCGGCGCCGGCGCCTCGAGCGTGTACGTCGTGATGGCCCGCACCGGCGGCGCCGGCCCGAAGGGCATCAGCGCGTTCATCGTCCCGGCGGGGTCCGAGGGCCTGTCCTTCGGCGCCGAGGAGCAGAAGATGGGCTGGCACGCCCAGCCGACCCGGCAGGTCGTCCTCGACGAGGTCCGCGTCCCCGCCGACAGCCTGCTGGGCGAGGAGGGCCAGGGCTTCGCCATCGCGATGCGGGGGCTCAACGGCGGCCGGCTCAACATCGCCGCCTGCTCCCTCGGCGGCGCCCAGTGGGCCGTGGACCGCGCCGCCGAGCACATCGGCACCCGCCAGGCCTTCGGCGGACCGCTGTCGGACCAGCAGGGCCTGGTCTTCGCGCTCGCCGACGCCCACATTGAGCTGCAGGCCGCGCGCACGATGCTGCACGACGCCGCCGCCCGGCTCGACGCCGGCGAGCCCGACGCGGCCGTGGTCGTCGCCGGCGCGAAGCGCTTCGTCACCGACGCCGGGTTCAAGGCCGCGAACACCGCGCTGCAGCTGCACGGCGGCTACGGCTACCTTGCCGAGTACGGCGTCGAGAAGGTCGTCCGCGACCTCCGTGTCCACCAGATCCTCGAAGGGACCAACGAGATCATGCGAGTCATCGTGGGCCGCGCGCTCACCCGGGGACCGGCATGAGCGACCACCAGCCGGACGCACCGGCCGAGCCCGAGGTCGTCGTCTCCACCACCGGCCACCTGGGCCGGCTGGAGCTCAACCGCCCCCGCGCCATCAACGCGCTCAACCACCCGATGGTCGGCCTGCTCCAGCAGGCGCTGGACGCCTGGCGCGACGACGACGCCGTCCGCACGGTGCTGCTCACCGGCCGCGGCGAGCGCGGCCTGTGCGCCGGCGGCGACATCGTCTCGATCTGGAAGGACGCCAAGGCCGGCACCCACGAGTCGGCCCGCTTCTGGTCCGACGAGTACGTCCTCAACCACACGATCGGCCGCTACCCCAAGCCGTACGTCGCGGTGATGGACGGCATCGTCCTCGGCGGCGGCATCGGCGTCTCGGCGCACGCCAGCCACCGCGTCGTCACCGAGCGCTCCTCCCTCGGCATGCCCGAGACCGGCATCGGGTTCGTGCCCGACGTGGGCGGCACCTGGCTGCTCTCCCACGCACCCGGCGAGCTCGGCACGCACCTGGGCCTGACCGCCGGCTCGGTCGGCGCCGGCGACGCCATCGCCCTCGGCCTGGCCGACCACTTCGTCCCCTCCGACCGGATCGATGAGCTGGTCCGCCGGCTCGCCGAGGAGCAGCCGGACGCGGTGCTGGCCGACCTCGCCGAGGAGGCGCCCGAGGCGCCGCTGCTCGCGCAGCGCGACTGGATCGACGAGTGCTACGCCGGCGACGACGCCGCCGCGGTCCTCGCCCGGCTGCGCGAGCACCGTGCCCCCGAGGCCCAGCAGGCCGCCGGGACGCTCGCGAAGCGCTCGCCCTTCGCCGTGACGGCCACCCTGCGCGCGCTGCGCGAGGCCGGCGGGCTCGCCGACCTGGGCCAGGCCCTGGCGATGGAGCTGCGGCTGACCGTGCGGTTCCTCGACGTCCCCGACTTCGTCGAGGGCGTGCGCGCCCAGGTCATCGACAAGGACCGGGACCCGCAGTGGCGGCCCGCGTCGCTCGACGAGGTGGACCCCGCCGCCGTCGCCGCCCTCTTCGAGCCCCTGCCCTCGGGCGAGCTCGAGCTCCCCACCACCTCCGGAGGAACCGCATGAGCACCAGCACCACCGTCGCCTTCATCGGCCTGGGCAACATGGGCGGCCCGATGGCCGCGAACCTGGTGGCCGCCGGCCGCGACGTCACCGGCTTCGACGTCGGCCAGGAGGCCTGCGACCGGGCCCGCGAGGCCGGCGTCGACGTCAAGGGGTCCGCCGCGGAGGCCGTCCACGGTGCCGGCTCGGTCGTGACCATGCTGCCCAACGGCGCCCTCCTCCTCTCGGTGTACGACGAGGTGCTGGCCGCCGCGGCACCCAGCACCCTCTTCGTCGACTGCTCGACCGTGGCGGTCTCCGACGCCCGCACCGCGGCCGACCGCGCCGTCGCGGCCGGCCACCGGGCCGCGGACGCACCGGTCTCCGGTGGTGTCGGGGGCGCCGAGGCCGGCACGCTGACCTTCATGCTCGGCTGCGACGACGCCCTCCTCGAGGAGGCCACCGCGCTGCTCGACCCGATGGCCGGCCGCGTCGTCCACTGCGGCGCCTCGGGCGCCGGGCAGGCCGCGAAGATCTGCAACAACATGGTCCTCGGCGCGTCGATGATCGCGATCTCCGAGGCGTTCGTGCTCGGCGAGAAGCTCGGCCTGACCCACCAGGCGTTCTTCGACGTCGCCTCCACCGCGTCGGGCCAGTGCTGGGCGCTGACGACCAACTGCCCGGTGCCCGGACCGGTGCCGACGAGCCCGGCCAACCGGGACTGGAAGCCCGGCTTCGCGGGCGCGCTGATGGCCAAGGACCTCGGCCTGGCGCGCCGCGCGGTCGAGGAGTCCGGCACCGACGCCGCCGTGGGCACGCTCGCCGAGGAGCTCTATCGTCGCTTCGCCGATGAGGGCGGCGCCGGCCTCGACTTCTCCGCCATCGTCAACACCATCCGGGAGCGCTCGGCCACCGCGGCCGGGTGACCACACCAGCACCGCTGAGGAGCCCCATGCCGTCGTACGAGACCATCCAGGTGACCCGCGAGGGCCGCGTCGGGACGATCACCCTCGACCGCCCGAAGGCGCTGAACGCGCTCAACGCCCAGCTGATGACCGAGGTCGTCGCCGCGGCCGAGGAGCTCGACGCCGACCGCGGCATCGGCGCGATCGTCCTCACCGGCTCCGAGCGGGCGTTCGCGGCCGGCGCGGACATCAAGGAGATGGCCGAGCAGTCCTACGCCGACATGGCGCTCGGTGACTGGTTCGCCGACTGGGACCGGTTCGCCTCCCTCCGCACGCCGGTCATCGCAGCCGTCTCCGGCCACGCCCTGGGCGGCGGCTGCGAGCTGGCGATGATGTGCGACATGGTCCTCGCCGCCGAGTCGGCGCGCTTCGGCCAGCCGGAGATCAACCTGGGCGTCTTCCCCGGCATCGGCGGCACCCAGCGGCTGACCCGGGCCGTCGGCAAGGCCGTGGCGATGGACCTCATCCTCACCGGCCGCACGCTGACCGCCCAGGAGGCGCTCGCGGTCGGGCTGGTCTCCCGCGTCGTGCCGACCGAGGAGCTGCTCACGCAGGTCGCCGAGGTCGCCGCGACGATCGCCGAGAAGTCGCTGCCGGTCCTCTACGCCACCAAGGAGGCCGTCAACCGCGCCTTCGAGACCACCCTCGCCGAGGGTGTGAGGTTCGAGCGCCGCACCTTCCACGCGGCGTTCGCGCTCGAGGACCGCACCGAGGGCATGGGCGCCTTCGTGGAGAAGCGGAAGGCCGAGTTCAAGCACCGCTGACGTCGGCCCGCAGGTACGCCGCCACCGCGGCGGCGACCTGCGGCCCGTGCGTCAGCGGCACCATGTGCGCCCCGGCCGGCAACGTCTCGACGCGCGACCCGGCCGGCGCAGCGGCCACGAGCCGCCCGGCCCAGTCCGCCGGGCAGATCCGGTCGTGGCGCCCGCGCAGCACCAGCACCGGGCAGCGGACGTCGACCAGCGTCGCCTCGACGTCGTCGTGCCGGGCCGCGTCCATCGTCCGCTGGATGTGCAGCAGCCCGGTGCGGGAGTAGCTCCACGCCAGGAACGGCACCTGGCCGGGCCGCTCGTGGCGGGCGGTCCGCAGCCAGCGCCCGGCCAGTGCCGGCCAGGTCCGCGCACGCGGGTCGGTGCTCAGACCCACCAGCACGAGGCCGACCACGCGGTCGGCCGCGGCCGCGGCGGCGTGGGCGACGACCTGCGCGCCCGCCGAGTGCCCGAGCAGCACGACCGGCCCGTCCTCCGGCTGCAGCACCGCGGCGAGCCGCAGGCCGCGGGTGGCCGGGTCGAGCGCCTCCCCGCGGCGCGGCCGCACGCCGTACCCCGGCAGCACCTCGGTGCGTGAGCGGTGGCCGGGCAGCGCGGCGAGGGTGGTGTCCCACGCGGTCGGGCGCAGCCCGAGGCCCGGCACGGCGACGAGCGCCGGCCCGGGCTCAGGGCGCGAAGTCACCGCGACCGGCGCGGAACCGGCCGAGGACCTCGACCAGTGCCGCCACGTCCTCCTCGGCCAGCCCGATCGCCTCGAACACCTCGGCGTTGAGCACGGCCGTGGCCTCCTCGACCAGCCGCGCGCCCGAGGCCGTGAGGACCAGCACCGCCGACCGGCCGTCGTCGGGGTTGGCGACCCGCTGGACGTGCCCGTCCTCGGCGAGCCGGGCCGCGAGGCTGGTCAGCGACGTCGGGTGCACCTGGAGCCGCTGGCCGGCCCGTCGCATCGTCATCTGCTGCTCGGAGGCGAACGACAGCAGCCGCAGCAGCTCGAAGCGCGCGAACGTCAGCCCGAAGGGTCGCAGCAGACCGTCGATCTGGGTGAGCAGCAGCTGCTGGGCGCGCATGATCGAGGTGACCGCCGCCATCCCGGGCGCCGCGTCGTCCCACCCGTGGGCCGTCCACTGACGGCGGGCCTCGGCGATCGGGTCGCGGCCGGGCGTCGGTGGGCTGCTCATCGCGGCAGAGCCTAGAACAGGTCGTCGCTGCGCAGGCTCACCTCGGCGCCGCCGTCGACGTACACCACCTGTCCGGTGACGTGGGTGTTGGCCTCCGAGACGAGGAAGCCCAGGACCGACGCGACGGCCTCGGGCGGCGCGTAGCTGTTCAGCGGCATCGGCACCGCGGCGTCCATCACCTCGCGCATCGCCGGGTCTTCGAAGAGCCAGGTGGTCATCGGGGTCAGCACCACGCCGGGCGCGACCACGTTGAGCGCGATGCCGGCGTCGGCCCAGCCGGCGGTCACGCAGGTGCGCCGCGCCCAGGTCGCGAGCGCCCGCTTCGAGGAGGGGTAGACCGAGTAGCCGGCGCCCCGCTCCCCCAGCGCGGTCGCGCGCGCGAGCGCCGCGTCCTCGTCGCCGTCGAGGCAGGCGCGCGTGGTCTCCTCGTCGAAGGGCTGGGTGCCGGCGATGGAGCCGACGACCGCCACCCGCGGGGAGTCGGAGGCCGCCAGCACCGGTCGCAGCGCCTGGGCCACCTCGACGGTGCCGAAGTAGTTGATCCGCACCATCAGCGGGCTCGGCTCGGAGACCCCCGCGCAGGTGACCAGCGCGTCGATGCGGTCGCCGGTCAGCTCGCGGACCGCCGCGACGGCGTCCGCGCGGCCGGCGGGCGTGGACAGGTCGGCGACCACCTCGGCGTCGCGCAGGTCGACCCCGACCACCTCCTCGCCGCGGGCGCGCAGCTGCTCTTTGAGGGCGCGGCCGATGCCGGAGGCGCTGCCGGTGACGACGGTACGACGGGGCACGGGGGCCTCCTGGTGAGGTGGGTCGGGACGGTGCGTGGAACTGGGGCGTCAGGTGCCGTCGGCGAGCCGGCGGCCGACCGAGCGGGCGGCGTCGACGACCAGCGGCGCGACGCGGGTCAGCGGGGTGGTGGCGTCACCGACGAGCGAGAGGGCGGCGACCTGGCCGTCGCCGTACCGCACCGGCGCGGCGACGCAGGCGACGTCGCGGGCGTAGGCGCCGCGCTCGAAGGCCAGGCCGTGCCGGCCACGGATCCGGTGGAGCTCGTGGTGGAACCGCGCCAGCGCCTCGGCGTCCAGCGCCGGACCGACGAGGACGTCGACGTCCTCGGAGTCCAGGCAGGCCAGCATGGCGCGGCCCAGGGCGGTGCGGTGCGCCGGCAGGCGGCGCCCGACCCGGGAGGGGACGGTGCTCGCCCGGGGTCCGCCGATCTTGTCGAGGTAGCTGACGTCGGCGTCCTCCAGCACGGCCAGGTGGACCACGAGGCCGGTGCGGACGTGCAGCTCGTGCAGGTGCGGCGCCGCCGCCTCGCGCAGCCCGAGGTGTCCGTCCGTGCGGCGGGCGAGCCCCTGGGCCCGGCGGCCGAGCGCGTAGCCGAACGGCGAGTGGTCGGCCCACTCCAGGCGCACCATCTGCTCGAGGATGCGGTGGGCCGTGGACCGCGGGAGCGCCGTCGCAGCGGCGACCTGCTCGAGCGAGAGCCGCGTGCGCGCGGACCCGAACGCGTCGAGGATGAGCGTCATCCGCTCGACCATCGTCACCGGCGTACCCGTCTCACCGACCTCGTCGGCCGTCAGCAGCGGCACCGGACCTCCTGGGGACTGCCACGCACCCTCGTTGGACGGCCGGACGCTAGCAGCGCGGCGGGGTGGCCGGGCGCGATCTCCCGGTCAGCGGGTCCCGAGGCGTCCGCGACCGCCTCACGACCGTCTCGTGACCGTTCCGTGACCGTTCCGTGACCTCGGCTCCGGCCGTCCTCCGGGCCCTGCCGCGTTTGGGAGGTGGCCCGCCGCGGAACCCTACGGGTGCCACGTGTCGCGGATGTTTCGGCGGGACGAGGACCGGCTCCGATGGTTCACCTCACCCTTTCGGGTCATTTGTCCCTGTCCCGGTTTCACGGGTGTGCCGTCGGGTAGGGACCAGCCATGACGACGAGTGCTGTACCGCTGGGACGCCGACCGAAGGACCTCCGGCGCAAGGCCGAGACCAAGCGCCTCTTCGACGAAGCGGCCACCGCCGTGAGCGAGGCCGAGCGGGAGCGCCTCCACGAGGAGATCGTCCTGCTGAACATCGAGGTCGCCCGCACCCTCGCCTCGCGGTTCCGCAACCGCGGCGTGCCGATCGAGGACCTCGAGCAGGTCGCCCTCCTCACCCTCGTGCGGATCGTGCCGAAGTTCGACGCCAGCAAGGACCGCGACTTCCTCGCGTACGCCGTCCCCTCCATCCGGGGCGACCTCAAGCGCTACTTCCGTGACTTCGGCTGGATGGTGCGTCCGCCCCGTCGCGTCCAGGAGATCCAGTCCGAGGTCGTCGCCGCCCACCAGCGCGCTCGCGAGGCCGGCGAGCCCGCCTCTGCCGAGAAGATCGCCGAGCAGCTCGACCTGAAGCCCTCCGAGGTCCGGGCCGCGCTGATGGCCGACGGCTGCTTCCAGCCGCTCTCGCTCGACGTGCCGGTCTCCCCCGACCACGGTCGCGGCTCCCTGGGCGACACGCTCAGCGACGACGACCCGAGCGGCGAGCGCGCCGCGGAGGCCCGGGCCATGCTCACCCCGCTCATGCGCGAGCTGAGCGAACGCGACCGTCGCATCCTGCACCTCCGCTTCGCCGAGGACTGCACCCAGCAGGAGATCGCCGACCAGCTGGGCGTCACCCAGATGCAGGTCTCGCGCCTCCTGAGCCGGATCCTCGGCACGCTGCGCGAGGGCATCGGCGAGCTGGAGCCCACCGCCGGCTGACCGGCCCCACGGCACGACACGAGGCCCGCCGCTCCCGAGGGGAGCGGCGGGCCTCGTCGTGTCTGGCTGTCGTGCCTGGCTGGAGGAGCTGTCGCCGTCAGGCGGGGACGCGCTCCGCGTGGTCGAACCGACCGGTCGTGCCGGTCAGGTCGATGACGCGGGCCACCGCGGCGCTGAGCGCTGCCACGCTGAAGGAGCCACCGGAGGCGGCCACCTCCTGCTGGCAGGCCAACAGTGCCGAGAGGCCGGTGCAGTCGATGAAGGTCACTCCGTCGAGGTCGAGCACGACAGAGCTGCAGCCGTCCGCCGTGCGGCGCGCGATCGATGCCCGCAAGCCGGACGCCGAGAGGACGTCGAGCTCGCCGGTGACGACGACGCGCAGCTGAGGGGGATCGACCACGGCGTTCACTGAGAAGTACAAGGAACCGACAATCCGGGCCGTGAGGTCCTGGTGGAGGTGCGCCGGAGTCCCCGGCACACCTCGACGCTACGCCGCCTCGGTGTCCACGTCACCATCAGCGGACGAACAATCGGGACAGCCACCCCTGCGGGTGAGGCGCGGCGCGAGCCGCTGTCCAGGCAGGTCAGGGCTGGGCACCCGTGCCCCGGAAACGGCGCGGAAGGGCCAGGACGCGACCTCTGGGGGGCATCGGTCGCGACCTGGCGGCAGGATCCTGGCACAGGCCCGCCCTGCCGTGCGCAACGAGCACCGGCGTGTCCGTCAGAAGGTCGTCGTCGCCGTGCTGAACGGGTTGCAGGTGAACTCCCGCGACCACTCGGTGGTCCACGACCGGAAGCTCGCGGTGACCGTGACGGTGTAGGTCGACGACCTGAAGAGGCGGAACTCCTGGGTGTGCGTGACGCTGCCCTGCTTGTTGCTGAGGGGGGCGGACGTGGCGCCGTTGTCCGAGACCTCGACCTCGTAGGTCGTGCCGCCCAGCTGGCCGGCGTCGCCGACGCCCCTGATGGTCGCCGTACCTCCCGCGGCCAGCCGACCGGCGTTGCTGGTGCACTGGAACGATCCGGTGACCGAGGAGATGGTGGCCATCCGGGCGATCGAGACGCCCGTGCCGGCAGGCGCCTGACGCACGCTGAACACCGCCTGGGCGACCTGCGGGACCAGCAGGAAGCACACCACCGCGAGCACGACGGCCGCGGCGCGGCGCCACGTGTCGGTGCGGTTCATGCGGGCTCCTGCGGGTCTCGGGAGGGACTGATGAGAAGTCTGCCGACACGGCTTCAAGGGGGCCGACCAGAAAACTCAAGAATTCCGCAAGGTCTGGCACACTCGCCCCGTGGACGCAGCGGAGCACGAACGCACGGCACTGGTGGTCGAGGACGACGAGGACATCCGTTCCCTCATCGAGTTCACCCTGCAGACCCAGGGGTTCGTGGTCACCGCGGTCGACTCCGGCCTGGCCGGCGTCGAGGCGGTGCACTCCCTGGACCCGGACCTGATCACGCTGGACCTGGGGCTCCCCGGGATCGACGGCATCGAGACCTGCCGGCGGATCCGCGAGACCAGCGACGCCTACATCGTGATGATCACCGCCCGCGACGACGAGATCGACCGGCTCATCGGCCTGGAGACCGGGGCCGACGACTTCCTGTCCAAGCCGTTCAGCGTCCGTGAGCTCAAGGCGCGGGTCAACGCGCTGTTCCGGCGGCCTCGCCGCGGTCCGGCGCTGTCGGTGGCGCCGACGTCCTCCGAGCCCGAGCACGAGGTCCTCGAGCACGGCGCGCTGCGGGTCGACGTCGACGGCCGGCGCGCGTTCCGCGACGAGGAGGAGCTCGCGCTCACCCGCACCGAGTTCGACCTGCTCACCGAGCTGATGCGCACCCCCGCCCGGGTCTGGACCCGCGAGGCGCTGCTGCGCTCGGTGTGGGGCACCGACTGGGCGACCGACACCCACCTGGTCGAGGTCCACGTCGGCAACCTGCGGCGCAAGCTCGGCGAGAAGCGCGAGGGCCCCAAGTTCGTGCGGACCGTCCGGGGCGTCGGCTACCGGATGGAGTCGCTCTAGCCTCAGCGCGGTCGGTACGACGCGAGGTAGTCGTCGAGGGCCGACTCCGCACGGGTGGCCGCCGACCGCAGGTGCGCGGCCCGGGAGCAGGCTGCGGCCACGTCCCGTCGGCGCACCTCCTGCTCGACCGAGATCGCGAGGCCGGCGAGCTCCCGGGTCCCCATGGTGATCGAGGAGACCTTGAGGCTCAGCACGGCGTCCATCGCGTCGACCAGGTCGCCCTGGGCGAGTGCGGCGACGAGCCGCTCGACGCGGCCCGACAGCATCGCCCGGTAGCGCTGCGCGAACGACAGCGCGAAGCCGTGGTCCTGCACGTCCTCGCCGAGGCGGACGAGGGCGTCGCGGTCGAGCACGCCGTCGGGGCTCAGCATGGCGATCACGCCTCGTCCCCCGCGGTGTCCTCGTCCTGGTCCCCGTCCTCGGCGGGTGACCAGATGAGGGAGAAGCCGAGGAGCAGCGCACCGGCCAGGGCGACCCAGCGGACGCCGTCCTGCACGGCCGGCGACCGGAGGGCGCGGATCGCGGAGCCCAGCTTCGGCACGACCGCCTGCATCTCGTAGACGGTGTCGCCCTCGAGGGTGGCGACCCACGGGTCGGCGTTCTCGTTGTTGTCGCCCTTGGTGCGGACCGCGACCGAGCCGTCCTCGCCGTGGATGACCTCGACGACGCGGTGCGTCTCGACGCGGTGGTCCTCGACCGGGATCTGGTAGGTGATGACGTCGCCGACCGCGACGTCGGCCGCCGGCTGCGGCGTGGTGACCACGACGTCGCCGGGCATGATGCCCGGCTCCATGCTGCCGGTCAGCATGGTCGAGGTGCGGTAGCCCAGCAGGTGCGGGCCGACCGCGAGGAAGCAGAACGCCACGGCGCACACGAGCAGCACCAGGCTCGTCACCAGGCTGACCACCCGGCGGCCCCAGCCACGACCGGGACGCTCGCCCCCGGCAGCACCCTGCTCGCCGCCCGGCCGGGCGTCCTGGCCCGGGGCGTCGGCGACACGGCCGGCGAGGGCGCCCTGGCGCAGCGCGGGGCGCTGCGGCTGCTCGGCGCGGTGGCGGCCCACGACGACGGCCTGCGCTGCGACGGTGCTCACGAGCGGGTCTCCTCGGGTGGTCGGGGTGGGTGGCTGGCGGGGTGGGGCCCCGTGCGGCCGGCGGGATCGCCGTCAGCCGCACGGGAGTCGGTCAGCGGAGCTCGCCGGCCCGCTGGGCGGGGGCTCCGTCCGGTGGTGGTCCTCAGGTGGTCCGGCGGGTGGTGCTGCCGGGAACCTGATGACCAGAACTCTGCCGCTCGCAGATCAAGGCTCGAGCCGGTGAATACCGCAGGTTTCCTCAAGCCGCCCGCAAACCCCTCGGACAGCGCCCGGGGCCTCCCCCGCACGAGCGGGAGGGGCCCCGGGCGAGCCACCGGTACGGCGGCACTCAGACGCTGTCGAACCAGCCCGCCAGCGCCGGCACGCGCCGCAGCACCAGCTGGTCGAGCAGGAGCACTGCCAGCAGCGAGATGCCGAAGAACGGCAGCAGCACCCCGAGGGCGACGATCCCGACGACCAGGACGGGTGAGGACCGCAGCGGCATCCGGCCGCGCGGTGCCGCCACGGAGCCGTGCCGCTTCGGCCGGCGACGCCACCACATCAGCGGCCCGGTGACGCAGGAGAAGATCACGCCGAGGCACATCAGCGCCGCCCCCCAGAACGACCAGAGGCCGAGGCTGCGCCCCTCGTGGAGACCGATGCCCTGGGCGACCACCTTCGCGAGCGCCGGGTAGTCGTCGAACCCGTAGGTCGAGACGACCTGGCCGCCGTACCGGTCCACGTGCACCGTCTGCTCGTCGGAGGGCGCGTCGAAGGCGTACCCGATGACGGAGAAGACGCCGTCGTCGGTCGCCGGCAGCGCGACGGTGAAGGGCCGCCGGAGGCCCTCGCGCTCCGCCACGGCGACGGCGGTGTCGACGTTCGCGACGTTGACCTCGCCCTCGCCGTGCTCGCCGCCCCGGGCGCCCCCGGTGTCCTCGGGCACCTCGGAGGTCGGCACGTCGCCCTTCTGCTGGGCCCACGGGATGTCCTGGGCGTGGCTGTGCGGGAGCGACTCGTCGAGCGTGGACAGCGGGCTCGAGGCGGCGCCGTGGTCGGTGCTCCACAGCGACGAGCCCTGGCTGGTGGCCAGCGACTGCACCTGGGCGCCCCAGAACCCGGTCCACGGCAGCCCGGACACGAGGAGGAACAGCAGGCCCAGCCCCACGACCGCGCCGACGACGCCGTGCCTGCCGCGCAGCTTCGCGCCCTTGCGCCCCGACCTCGCCAGCCGCTTCCGGGCGCGGCGCCCGCGGAGGAAGAGGTAGTAGCCGGTGACGGCCATGACGATCGCCCAGCACGCACCGAGCTCCATCACCGCGTCGCCGACACGCCCCGCCATCAGGTCGGCGTGCAGCCGGACCGCGGTGCCCGACAGCGTGGTGTCGGGGTCCATCGACCCGAGCACCTCCACCGCGAAGGGGTCGACGAAGACGTCGCGGCCCTCGCCGTCGGGCATCGTCACGGAGAAGACGGTGCTGCGGCCCTCCTCCCGTGGCTCGGCCAGGGAGACCACGGTGGCGTCGGGGTAGGCGGAGCGCACCGCGGCGAGCTGGGCGGAGTACGGCTGGGCGGCGGGCTGGGTCGCCGAGGGCTCGGCCTTCATCAGGTCGGGGTGGAGCATCGGCTCGAGCTCGAACCGGAACAGGTAGATCAGGCCGGTCGTGGCCAGCACGAGCAGCACGGGCACCACGACGAACGAGGCGAAGAAGTGCCAGCGCCACACGGCCCGGAAGAGGCCGCTGCCGGATCCCTTCGGGCGGGTCCTGCCCGGTGGCCGCGGCGGGGTGGGTGGGGTCGGAGCGCGCTCGGGCGCGCGGAGGTCGGTCATGGGTCTCTCCTCGAGACGGCGTGCCGCGGCCGCCGTCGGGCGACGGGCACGCACGGGACGACGGACCACCGCAGAGGTGGTCCGCTGGGACGGGCTGGGTCAGGCCGCGAGGAGAGGCGGCCCGCGTCGTACGACGCAGCGCGCGAGGAGGTCGGTCGGCCGGCGGGCGGGTCGGGTGGCCGGCGCGTGGGCGGGAGTGGTGACCACGACGGGCGCGGCCAGGACCAGCGCCAGCGCGAGGAGGAGCGGCCGGAGCACCACGGCCGAGGCGAGCGCGACGAGCGTCCACAGGGCGCGCTCCCCCGCGGCGAGCCAGAGCCCGACGAGGACCGCGGCGACGAGGTGGACGGCCATCATCGGCGCGTGCGCCGACAGGTCGTCGAGGAGGTGGCCGACCGGCAGCGCGGGTGCGACCGCGTGGCTCCCGGACTCGTAAGCCTCCTGGAGGGAGCCCATCCGCCGGCCGTCGACGAGCGGCAGGACGGCGCCCGCCGGCTCCGCGGCGGCCCGGCCGGGCGAGGTGGGGGCGTCACCGACGTGGCCGCCGGTGGCCGTGAGGACCGCGTGGACCGCGGCCTGGCCGGCGACGAGCAGGCCGACCACCCGCAGGGTCGAGGCGGGCCGCGAGAGCAGCGCCGCCGAGGCGACCGAGCCGACCACCACGACCAGCGCGAGCACTCCCGGGCCGGGCAGCAGCCCGTCGGCCGTGACGTGCCCGGCCGCGCCGAGGAAGACGGCCAGGAGGGTCACCAGGAGCGCGCGTGCCCACAGCACGACGGGATCCATCCGGCCCTCCACGCCCGCGATCATCCCACGCCCCCGAAGGTCGGCGGGCGCGCGTCGACGGTGCCGGTCGCTGGTCGAGCAGGCGAGCCCGGGCGAGCCGCCGTCCCACCGCCCCGCCCGGTCAGTTCAGCCGGCGGGTGTCCTCCGGCGCGGTGCCGCCGCGGTGGACGTCCTCGACCATCTTCTGCAGCGCGGTGAGGGCGACGTTCTGCGAGACCGGGCCGAAGCTGATCCGGGCCACGCCGAGCTCCTGCAGCCGCGCGAGCGGCGGGTGCCCGGGCAGGCCGATGACGGTCAGCCGCTGCGGTCCGAACGCGTCGCAGAGGTGGGCCACCTCCTCCTCGGAGAGGAAGCCCGGCACGAACACCACGGGGGCGCCGGCGTCGAGGAACGCGCGTCCGCGCTCGGTGGCCTCGGCCAGCACCTCGCCCCGGTCGCGGTCCCCCGCCCGGAGGAACACGTCGGTGCGTGCGTTGAGGACGAACTCGACCCCGGCCTGCTCGGCCACCGCCATCACCTGCTCCACCTGGCGGACGGCCTCGGGCAGCGGCTTGAGCTGGTCCTCGAGGTTCGCGCCTACGACGCCGATGTCGATCGCCCGCCGGACCGTGCCGGCCGCGTCGCCGTACCCGCCCTCGAGGTCGGCGGTCACCGGCAGGTCCGTGGCCCGGACGATGCGGCCCACCATGTCGAGCATCTCCTGGACCGGGATGTTCTCCCCGTCCTCGTAGCCCAGGGTGGCGGCGATCGAGTGGCTCGCGGTCGCCAGTGCCCGCGTGCCGGGGACGTCGGCGACGACCCTGGCGCTGATGGCGTCCCAGACGTTGACGACGGTGAGCAGCTCGGGCTCGCGGTGGAGGCGGAGCAGCTCACGCGCCTTGTCGGCGGTGGCGTCGGCGGTGGCGGTGGCGTCGGCGGTCGGGTCGGCGGTGGCGTCGGTCATGGCCCACCCTTACCCCCAGAACACCCGCTCCACGACCGCGCTCGCCTGCCGGGTGCGCCGCAGGTGGTCGTTGACCATCGCGTCGGTCTCGCCGGCGGGGTAGCCCAGGATGCTCGCGACGGCCGCGCGCTCCCGCGCGTCGCGCGGCATCTCGTCCGACGGCTTCCCACGGACCAGCGTCACCGCGTTGCGGACCCGGCTCACGTGCCGCCAGGTCTGCTGCAGGACGTCGGCGTCCTCGGCCTCGACCAGGCCGGCGTCGCGGGCGGCGTCCAGCGCGGCCATGGTGCGGGTGGTCCGCAGCCCCTCGACCCGGCCGGCGTGCCGCATCTGCAGCAGCTGCACGGTCCACTCCACGTCGGCCAGGCCGCCCCGGCCGAGCTTGAGGTGCATCTGCGGGTCGGCACCCCGCGGCAGCCGCTCGCGGTCCACGCGCGCCTTGATCCGGCGCACCTCGAGCACGTCGTCCTCCGAGATGCCGGCCGCCGGGAAGCGCAGCGGGTCGACCACCTCCTCGAACCGCCGTCGCACGTCGGGGTCGCCGACGGCCGCGTCGGCGCGCAGCAGCGCCTGCGCCTCCCAGACCTTCGACCACTTCGCGTAGTACGCCGCGTAGGAGTCGAGCGTGCGGACCAGCGGCCCTTGCTTGCCCTCAGGCCGCAGGTCGGCGTCGACCGCGAGCGGCGGGTCGCCGCCGGGCAGGCCCAGCAGGCGGCGCAGCTCGTTCGCCACCGCCTGGGCGTACGACGACGCCCGCTGCGGGTCCGCGTCCGGCGCCGGCTCGTGCACGAACAGCACGTCGGCGTCGGAGCCGTAGGACAGCTCGAACCCGCCGTACCGGCCCATCGCCACGATCGCCATCCGGGTGGGCGGCTCCTCGAGCCCGCGCTGCGCGCAGACCGACCGGCCGACCACGTCGAGGGTCACCTCGAGCGTGGCGTCGGTCAGCCTGCTCAGGCCGGCGCCGACGGCGTCGACCTCGGTGAGGCCGACGAGGTCGCCGGCGGCGATCCGGAACAGCTCGCGCCGGCGGATCGCGCGGACCGCGCGCACGGCCTTCTCGGGGTCCTGCTGCCGGCGGGCCGAGGCACGCATCTCGTCGACGAGCGCCTCGCCGGCGAGCGGCGTGAGGTCCTCCCCCAGCATCCGGACGCCCTGCGGCTCGCGCTCGAGCAGGCTGGTGGCGTACCGCGACCGGGACAGCACCTGGGCCAGCCGCTCGGCGACCTGGCCCTCGTCACGCAGGGTCTTGAGGTACCAGGGGCTGTCGCCCAGCGCCTCGCTGATCCGGCGGAAGCCGAACAGCCCGCCGTCGGGGTCGGGGCCCTCGGCGAACCACTGCAGCATGACGGGCAGCAGGGCGCGCTGGATGTTCGCGCTGCGCGAGACGCCGGTCGTCAGCGCCTCGAGGTGGCGCAGCGCGGCCTTGGGGTCCAGGTAGCCCAGGGCGGCGAGCCGCTCGCCCGCCGCCGCGGTCGAGAGCCGGACGCCGGGGCCGGGGATGGCCGCCACGGCCTCGAGCAGCGGCCGGTAGAAGATCTTCTCGTGCAGCCGGCGCACCTCGCGCCGGTGGTGCTGCCACTCCTTGTCCAGCGCGGCCGCGGAGTCGCGCAGGTAGCCGATGCTGCGGCCCAGCCGCCGCATCGCCTCCTCCTCCTCGGGCACCACGTGGGTCCGGCGCAGCTGGAAGAGCTGGATCCGGTGCTCGAGGGTGCGGAGGAACGCGTAGGCCTCGTGCAGCGCCTCGCCGTCCTCGCGCCCGACGTACCCGCCCCGGGTCAGCTCGGCGAGGGCGCTGAGCGTGGCGGTGGCCCGGATCCCCTCGTCACCGCGCCCGTGGACCAGCTGCAGCAGCTGCACGGCGAACTCGACGTCACGCAGCCCGCCGGACCCCAGCTTGAGCTGGCGGTCGGCCTCGCGGGCCGGGATGTGCTCGACGACGCGCCGCCGCATGGCGCGGGTGTCGGCCACGAAGCCCTCGCGCTCGGCGGCGCTCCACACCAGCGGGGCGACCATCTCGACGTACGCCGCGCCGAGCTCGCGGTCCCCGGCGACGGGGCGCGCCTTGAGCAGCGCCTGGAACTCCCAGGTCTTCGCCCACCGCTCGTAGTAGCCGCGGTGGCTGGCGAGGGTCCGGGTGAGCGGCCCGGCCTTGCCCTCCGGTCGCAGCGCGGCGTCGACGGGCCAGATCGTGCCCTCGCCGGTCTGGTCGGAGCAGACCTGCATCAGGTTGCTGGCCAGCTGGGTGGCGGCGCGGAGCGCGGCGTGGTCGTCGGCGCCCTCGGCCGGCTCGTGGACGAAGACCACGTCGACGTCGGAGACGTAGTTGAGCTCGTGGCCACCGCACTTGCCCATCGCGACCACCGCCAGCCGCGCCAGCGCACCCTGCTCGCCCACGCGTTGGCGGGCGACGGCGAGCGCGGCCTCGAGCGTGCCGGCGGCGAGGTCGCTCAGCTCGGCCGCCGCGTCGTCGACGCCCAGGTCGTGGGCCAGGTCGCGGGCGGCCAGCCGGAGCAGCAGCCTGCGGTACTCCACGCGCAGCGCGTCGCGGGCCTCCACGTCGGGCAGCGTCGCGACCGGTGCGGCGTCGTCGGGGTCGGCGCCGACGCTGCGCAGCAGCGAGGCACGCAGGGCGTACGCCGCCGGGCGGGTCGAGCCGAGCGTCGGGTCGGTCATCTCCTGCCAGTGGCCCGGGTGCCGGACGAGGTGGTCGCCGAGCGCCGCCGAGGCGCCGAGCACCGAGAGCAGCCGCATCGCGGTGCCCTCGTCCTCGGTGAGCGCGCGGAGCATCGGGGCCGGGTCCTCGAGCGCCCCGGCGAGCCGGACGAGTGTCGCCAGGGCGAGGTCGGGGTCGGCCGTGCGGGCCAGCAGGTGGAGCAGCTCCTCGGCGGCGGGCCCCAGGTCGCGCAGGTGCGCCATGGCGTCCTCGCCGTCGAGGAAGCCCAGCCGCAGCAGCGCGCCCTTCGAGGTCGCGGCCCGGTTCACCGGGAGCCGCCCGCGGACCGCTCGGCGAGCTCGGCGAAGCGGCGGGCCAGCGGCCGCCAGGCGGCGTCGAGCTCGGGGCGGGCCCGGTCGACGTCCTCGAGCAGGCGGGCCTGGTCGATCCCGCGCGCCTCGTGCGACCCGCGGTCGTCCTCGGCCCACGGGCCGAGCACCTCGGCCGTCACCTCCGGGTGCAGCTGGACGCCCCAGGCGGCGGCCGCGTGGCGCGCCGCCTGCACGGTGCCGTCGGGGGCGTGCGCCAGGGCGACCGCGCCCGCCGGGAGGGCGGTGACGACGTCGTTGTTCCAGTGCACGCCGCGGCGCGCACCCGCGGCCAGCTCTCCGAGGAGGGGGTCGTCGGCCGCCTCGGCGGTCCAGCCGACCTCCAGCAGCCCGAGCTGCTGCCCGTGGCGGTTGACCGCGATCTCGCCACCCAGCGCCACGGCGAGCAGCTGGTGGCCCAGGCAGATGCCGAGCGTGGGCACGCCGTCGCGGACCGCCGCCCGGACCAGCTCGCGGGTCGGAGCGAGCCAGGCGTGCTCGGCGTCGTCGCGGGCGCCCATCGGCCCACCCAGGACGAGCAGGGCGTCGGCGGCGACGGCGTCCGGCAGCACGTCGCCGGCGTGGGGGCGGAGCACCTCGAGCGTGCAGCCCGCCTCGACCAGCCAGTCGCCCACGAGGGCGGGCGGGCAGTCGCGGTCGTGCTCGACCACGAGCACCCGGGGGCCCGTCACCGCTTCGCCGCCAGGTCGGGGTCGTCGGCGATCAGCGCGAGGAAGAGCAGGCTCAGGCCGACGACGATCGTCACGAACCCCAGCTGGCCGACGAGCACCGAGCACGGGAGCAGCGCGACGCCGACCGCCACGCAGGCCCGCCGCGCCGCCGCGCCGCGGGCCGGCAGGGACCGCAGCGCCAGGGCGGTCAGGCCGAGCACGGCGACCGCCGCCACCGAGAGCGACACGGCGTACGTCGCCGCCCCGCCGTCCTCGGGGAGCACGTCCACGAGCACCCACGCCGCCAGGGCGGCGACGGCCACCCCGACGCCGAGGGCGACGAGGAGCGCGATCCGCAGGCGGCGCGCGCGGTCCTGGCTGTAGACGACCGTCGGGCGGTCGGTGGCGGGCACGGCGCTCAGATGACCGGGAGCATCCGGTCCCGCTCGAAGGCGGAGACCTGGCCGCGGTACTCGTCCCACTCCGCCCGCTTGTTGCGCAGGAAGAAGTCGAAGACCTGCTCGCCGAGGGTCTCGGCCAGCAGCTCGGAGCGCTCGGCGATGGTGATCGCCTCGTTGAGGTTCTTCGGCAGCGGCTCGATGCCCAGCGCCCCGCGCTCGCGCTCGGTCAGCGACCACACGTCGTCCTCGGCCTCGCGCGGCAGCTCGTAGTCCTCCTCGATGCCCTTCATGCCGGCGGCGAGCACCGCGGCGAAGGCGAGGTAGGGGTTGCACGCGGCGTCGATCGTGCGCAGCTCGACCCGCGTCGACGGGCCCTTGTTCGGCTTGTACATCGGCACCCGCACCATCGCGGAGCGGTTGTTGTGGCCCCAGCAGATGTAGGACGGCGCCTCGCCGCCGAACATCATCCGCTTGTAGCTGTTGACCCACTGGTTGGTGACGACGCTGATCTCCGGCGCGTGCCGCAGGATGCCGGCGATGAACTGCCGGCCGGTGCGGGAGAGCTGGTACTGCGCACCCGGCTCGTAGAAGGCGTTCTGGTCGCCCTCGAAGAGCGAGACGTGGGTGTGCATGCCCGACCCGGGGTGGGTGGTGAACGGCTTGGGCATGAACGACGCCCAGATGTCCTGGCCCAGCGCGACCTCGCGGATGACCGTGCGGAAGGTCATGATGTTGTCGGCGGTGGTCAGCGCGTCGGCGTACCGCAGGTCGATCTCCTGCTGGCCCGGGCCGCCCTCGTGGTGGCTGAACTCCACCGAGATGCCCATCGACTCCAGCATCGTGATCGCCTCGCGGCGGAAGTCGGCGCCCTTGGACTGCGCGGTGTGGTCGAAGTAGCCGCTGCGGTCGACCGGCACCGGCTCCTCCCCCGCCTCCGGGGCGTTCTTGAACAGGTAGAACTCGATCTCGGGGTGGGTGTAGAAGGTGAAACCCCGGTCGGCGGCCTTGCCGAGCGTCCGCTTGAGGACGTAGCGGGGGTCGGCGTAGGACGGCGAGCCGTCGGGCATCTCGATGTCGCAGAACATCCGCGCCGTCGAGGGTCCCTCACCCCGCCACGGCAGGATCTGGAACGTCGATGGGTCCGGCTTGGCCAGCATGTCGGCCTCGTAGACCCGCGCGAAGCCCTCGATCGCCGAGCCGTCGAAGCCGATGCCCTCGGCGAAGGCCCCCTCGAGCTCGGCCGGGGCCACCGCGACGGACTTCAGGAAGCCGAGCACGTCGGTGAACCAGAGCCGGACGAACCGGACGTCGCGCTCCTCGAGAGCGCGGAGAACGAAGTCTTCCTGCTTGCCCATGGCGCCAGCCTAGGGCCGGACGGGCCCGACCCCGCCGCCGGACCCGGCCGTGGACGGCGCCGCCCGACGGGCGACGCCGCCCGGCCCCCGTCAGCGGCAGACCTCGACGTCCTGGGCGCCCAGGACGCCCCCGGGTGCCCGGCGCATCCCGCCCTGCCAGTCCTGGGTGGTGCGGGTGAACGCGATCGTCCCGGGGACCCGGCCGCGCACCCCCGCGACGCGGACCCTGCGCACGACCACCTCGGTGCGCACCTCGTCCTGGCGGGTGCCGGCCCAGCAGGAGTACGCCAAGCCGTGGCGGCGCGCCTCGCCGAACCCGACCCGGTCGCCGACCCCGAGTCCGCGGTAGCGCTGGACGACGTTCGTGACGTAGCCGGTCTGTCCCTCCCACGGCGCCTCGAGCGTCGTGGTCATGCCCCAGGTACGCCGCGTGGCGACGGTGAACCGCACCTCGCCGTCCTCGACCTGCTTGACCTTCGAGGTCCACACGACCGGCTCCTCCCGGTCCGCCGGCTGCCGGGCGCTGGTCAGCTGGACCGAGCACCCCTCGCACCCGGCGACCTCGTAGACCAGCCGCGTCATCGCCGGGCCGGTGCTGCCCGCGCCGCTGCCCGTGCTGCTGGCCGGGGCGCTGCTGCCGGTGGCCGTTCCCGGAGCCGCGGCGGACGTGCCTGCCGCGACCCCCGAGAGGGCCACGGTCACTGCGGCGACCGCCGCCGCCGTACGGAGCTCCATCTGTTCCCTGCTTCCTGTCCCGCCGCGGGCCCTCCGCCCGCGTGCGAGGGGGATACGCCCGGGGACCGCATCCGGTTGCACGCTCCCCCGCGACGCGCAGCAACGCCACGAGCGGCCGCCGGGGACCGGCGACCGCTCGTGGTCGGGAACCGCTCGTCCGTGTCGAGCGGGGCTGGGGTCAGCGGCTCTCGGCGGCGCGCTGGGTGACGTCGAAGACGAGGTTGGCGGTGTTCGAGAGGCCCTGGAACTCGTTGCCGGCGGCGGAGGGCAGGGTCAGCGTGACGCGCAGGTTCGAGGTGCGGGAGGCGTCGGTGTTGAGCGCGGCCAGGGCGTTGGGGAGGTCGACGTTCGACTGCACGAGCGCCCGCTCGGTGAGGACCGGGGTGACGGTGCCGCCGCAGGTCAGCGGGGTCTTGTCGGTGGCGCCGGCGGTGGCGCCCTTGGTCCAGGCGACCGAGCACTGGTCGACGGCGATCCGCAGGCCGTTGGTGGTGTCGGTGGAGAGGGCGTTGGCGGCGGAGGCGGTCGAGGTGAGGCGGAGCGAGCCGAACTTCTCGTCCGTGGCGCCGCGGGTGAGGGTGACGTCGCGCTGCACGGTGTCGCCGGGGACCAGGCCGGTCGCGGCGAGCGTCGTGCCCTGCACGCCCTGGTTGAGGCCGAGCTTGATGGTGCCCGAGGCGACCTGCTCGGAGGCCGAGGTGCTGGAGGTGAAGGAACCGAAGGTGCCCAGGCCGGCGACGGAGGCGGCACCGGCGACCAGCAGGACCGAGGCGGCCAGCTTCGCGGCGGTGGTCCGCTTCGCCTTGCGGGTCGTGGCGGAGGTGGCCTTGCGGGTACCGGTGGCGCGCATCGGGGAGTCCTTTTCGACGAGGTGGCCGCCGGTCTCTCCGGCGGGGTGTTCCTTGATGACCAGAACTCTGCCGAGCCCGGATCAAGGCACTCCCCGCCTTCTCCGCGACGTTTCCTCAAGCCCTCCGCAAGTCCCCTGAGACTCCCCGCCCGCGTGTGGTCCGGGCCACGCGGACGCCGGTCGGCGAGGGCGCGGGGGCCGCCCTGCGGGGTCAGCGAGTCACGTCATGGCGGCGTCCGGGTCGAGCCTCAGCGTCCTCGCCGGAGGTGCGCGCACAGCGACTCCCTGCGCCTGGACCCGGGCGGCCCTAGCCCTCGGGGACGTGCGCCTCGATCTCCGCGAGCCACGCGGCCGCGGAGGCGTCGGAGGGCATCCGCCAGTCACCGCGGGGCGACATCGTGCCGCCCGCGGAGACCTTCGGCCCGTTCGGCAGCGCCGACCGCTTGAACTGGCTGGCGAAGAACCGCTGCACGAACAGCACGAGCCAGCGGCGGACCTCAGGGAGGTCGTACTCGGCGCGCCGGTGCTCGGGGAAGTTCGGAGGCCAGTCCCCCGCCTCCTTGTCGTGCCAGGCGTGCCAGGCCATGAACGCGATCTTCGACGGCGGCATGCCGTAGCGCAGGACGTGGAAGAGCGTGAAGTCCTGCAGGGCGTACGGGCCGACGCTGTCCTCGGTGCGCTGCGGGAGCTTGTCCTCGCGGGTGGGGATCAGCTCGGGGGTGATCTCCTGCTCGAGGATCTCCTGCAGCACCTCGTTGGTGTCCTCCTCGAACTGGCCGCTGCTGATGACCCAGCGGATCAGGTGCTGCACCAGCGTCTTCGGCACGCCCGAGTTCACCGTGTAGTGCGACATCTGGTCGCCGACGCCGTAGGTGCACCACCCCAGCGCGAGCTCGGAGAGGTCCCCGGTGCCCAGCACGATCCCGCCGCGGTGGTTGGCGAGGCGGAAGAGGTAGTCGGTGCGCAGGCCGGCCTGGACGTTCTCGAAGGTGATGTCGAAGACCTCCTCCCCCTGGGCGTAGGGGTGGCCGAGGTCCGCGAGCATCTGGCCCGCCGCGGCGGTGATGTCGATCTCCTCGAAGGTCACGCCGAGCGACCGGGAGAGCCGGGTGGCGTAGGACTTCGTGGTGTCGCCGGTCGCGAAGCCCGGCAGCGTGAAGGCGTGGATGTCGCTGCGGGGCCGTCCGAGCCGGTCCATCGCCCGGGCCGCGACGATGAGCGCGTGGGTGGAGTCCAGCCCGCCGGAGACGCCGATGACCACCTTGGGCTGGCCGATGGAGTCCAGCCGGCGCTCCAGGCCCGAGACCTGGATGTTGTAGGCCTCGTAGCAGTCCTGCGCGAGCCGCTCGGCGTCGTCGGGGACGAACGGGTAGCGGTCGACCTTGCGCAGCAGCCCGATGTCGCCGGTCGGCGGGTCGAGCTCGAACTCGACCGTGCGGAAGTCGGCGTACGTCGCGTGCGAGCGGCGGTTGTCGTCGAAGGTGCCGGTGCGGAGCCGCTCGAGCCGGCTGCGGTCGAGGTCGGTGTCGACCACCGTGCGGCGCGGGCCGTCGGGGAACCGGTCGGTCTCCCCCAGCAGCTCGCCGTGCTCGTAGACCATCGTCTGCCCGTCCCACGACAGGTCGGTGGTCGACTCGCCCTGGCCGGCCGCGGCGTACACGTAGGTCGCCAGGCACCGCGACGACGCCGAGCGGGCCAGGAGCTTGCGGTCCTCGGCGCGGCCGACGGTGATCGGGCTGCCGGAGAGGTTCGCCAGGACCGTGGCACCGGCCAGCGCCGCCTCGGCGCTCGGCGGGATCGGCACCCACATGTCCTCGCAGACCTCGACGTGCAGGACCAGCCCGCGCACGTCGGTCGCGGCGAAGAGAAGGTCGGCGCCCAGCGGCACCTCCTGACCGGCGACGACGGTCGTGCCGCCGAGGTCGTCGCCGGGCGCGAACCAGCGGCGCTCGTAGAACTCGCGGTAGTTCGGCAGGTAGGACTTCGGCGCCACGCCGAGCACCCGGCCGCGGTGGACCACGACCGCGGCGTTGAGCACCCGGTTGCCGTGGGCCAGCGGGGCGCCGACGACGATGACGGGGAGCAGGTCCTCGGAGGCGGCCACGATCTCGGCGAGCGCGTCCTCGACGGCGTCGAGCAGCACGTCCTGGAGGAAGAGGTCCTCGGCGGAGTAGCCGCTCAGGCACAGCTCGGGGAACACGGCGACCGCCACCCCCTCCTCGGCGCAGGCGCGGGCCTGCTCGAGGACGGCGCGGGCGTTGGCCGCCGGGTCCCCCAGCGCGACCGGCAGGGTGCAGGCCGCGACGCGCGCGAACCCGTGGGCGTAGGCCGAGTAGAAGTCCACGCCGGGCAGTTTCCCAGGTCCGCTCCCCGGCATGCACGAGCGATGAGTCCGCGCGGCGGCGGCGGTCGGAGCAGGCAGCCGTGCGACACCCACCCGAGGAGCGACCATGTCCGTCACCGCCCACCCCACCAGCATCAGTCCCTGCCTGTGGTTCGACGACCAGCTCGAGGAGGCCGCGGCGTTCTACGTGTCGGTCTTCCCGAACTCCTCGCTCGGCCACCTCAGCCGCTACAGCGACGCCGGGCCCGGCGAGCCCGGCACCGTGATGGCCGGCGACTTCGTCCTCGACGGGATCACCTTCCGCGGCATCAACGGCGGCCCGCAGTTCCGGTTCACCGAGGCGGTGTCCTTCGAGATCGCCTGCCGCGACCAGGCGGAGGTCGACCGGTACTGGGACGTCCTGCTCGCCGACGGCGGCGAGGAGTCGATGTGCGGGTGGCTCAAGGACCGGTTCGGGCTGTCCTGGCAGGTCGTGCCGACCCGTCTCTACGAGCTGGTCTCCGACCCCGACCCGGTCCGGGCCGGCGCCGCCGTCCAGGCGATGCTGGGGATGCGCCGGCTCGTCGTCGCCGACCTCGAGGCGGCCGCGGACGCCGCCACCGGCGCCCCCGCGTGACGAGCGGCACAGGCGCTCGGGTGGCGGCCCGGCACTAGCCTGGGGAGCGGTCCGTGGACCTCATCAGGAGGCCGCGAGATGACACCCGAGGAGCCCGTCATGAGCGAGGAGACCGCGCCGTACGGCACCGGTCCGGCGAAGCCGGCCGCGAGCGCACCGGTCAAGCGCGTCCGCACCCACCACCTGCGCGAGATGAAGGAGCGCGGCGAGCGGTTCACGATGCTCACCGCCTACGAGCAGTACGCCGCGCAGACCTTCGACGAGGCCGGCATCGACGTCCTCCTGGTCGGCGACAGCGCCTCGAACAACGTCTTCGGCAACGAGACCTCGCTCCCGGTGACCGTCGACGAGCTCCTCCCGCTCGCGCGCGCCGTGACCCGCTCGGCCCGCCGCGCGCTGGTCGTCGCCGACCTGCCGTTCGGCTCCTACCAGGCCTCGCCGGAGCAGGCGTACCTCACCGCGGTGCGCTTCATGAAGGAGGCCGGCGCGCACGCCGTCAAGCTCGAGGGCGGCGTCGAGATGGCCCCGCAGGTGCGCAAGCTCGTCGAGGGCGGCATCCCGGTGATGGCCCACATCGGCTTCACCCCGCAGAGCGAGCACACCCTCGGCGGCTACCGCGTCCAGGGCCGCGGCGAGGCCGCGAAGCGGGTGCTCGAGGAGGCGCGCGCGATGGAGGACGCCGGCGCGTTCGCCGTCGTGATGGAGATGGTCCCCGGCGACGTCGCCGCCGAGGTGACCGCCGCGCTCGCCATCCCCACCATCGGGATCGGCGCCGGCGCGTCCTGCGACGGCCAGGTGCTGGTCTGGCAGGACGCCTTCGGGCTCCGGACCGCGCGGATGCCGCGCTTCGTCAAGCAGTACGCCGACCTGCACGGCGTCCTGCTCGCCGCCGCCCAGGAGTACGCCGCGGACGTCCGGGCCGGCACGTTCCCCGGGCCCGAGCACACGTTCTGAGGGTTGTCGGGCAGCGGGACGGGCACCGTCACCGCATGCGCGCGCTCTCGGCCGGACTGCTCACCACCCTCGTCGTCGGGCTCGCCCCGGCCCCGGCCGGGGCGGCGCCCCTCGACGGCCCCCCGCGGACCGCGGCGGGCGGGCCGGACCGGGCCGCGAAGGCCCTGCCCGCGCTCCGGGTGCGCACCCTCGCGTCGGGGCTCGACCACCCCTGGGACGTCAAGCCGATCACCGGCGGGCGGCTGCTGGCGACCGAGCGCGACAGCGCCCGGCTGCTGGTGGTCGACGGCGGCACCGCCCGGCCGGTCGACTTCCCCAGCGGGTCCGTGTGGGTCTCGGGCGAGACCGGGCTGATGTCGCTCGAGGTCGACCCGGACTTCGCCGACAACAAGCGCTTCTACACCTGCCAGGGCGGCTTCACCGGCGGCGGTGGGCACGACGTCCGGGTGATGGCCTGGAAGCTCAAGGGCGGGGCGGCCAAGCCCGTCCGCAAGCTCGTCGGCGGCTTCCCGGTCAGCAGCGGACGGCACGGGGGCTGCAAGCTGCTCGTCGCCCGCAACGGCGCGCTCCTCGTCGGCACCGGCGACGCCGCCGTCGGCACCAACCCGCGCGACCTGCGGTCGCTCGGCGGCAAGGTCCTGCGCCTGGACCGGAGGACCGGCAAGCCGTGGCCGGGCAACCCGTTCGCGAAGGCCGGCAACCGCAACAAGCGCTACGTCTTCACCTACGGCCACCGCAACGTCCAGGGCCTGGCGCAGCGCGCCGACGGCAGCATCTGGTCGGTCGAGCAGGGCACCTACCGCGACGACGAGGTCAACCTGCTCAAGCGGGGCGGTGACTACGGCTACCACCCGGTCCCCGGCTACAACGAGGACGTGCCGATGACCGACCAGTCGCTGCCGGGCGAGCAGCAGGCGGCCCGGTGGCGCTCCGGCGACCCGACGCTGGCCACGTCCGGCGCTGCGTGGGTCCGGGGCGGCGGGGGCTGGGGCGGCTACGCCGGGATGCTCGCGGTCGGGGTGCAGAAGGGTCAGCGGGTGCTCTTCCTCCGCTTCGACGCCCGCGGCCGGCTCAAGGGCTCCCGCACCCCCGCCGCGCTCCGGGAGTTCGGCCGGATCCGCTCGGTCGTGAGCGCCCCCGACGGCGACCTGCTGCTCACCACCGACAACGGCGACGGCCAGGACCGCCTGCTCCGCGTCAGCCCGCGCTGACCGGAGCACCGGCGGCAGGGCCCGCCGGCCGGCTCGGGCGTCACGCCGCGATCGCGCCCCGGACCTCCTCGCGCAGCGCGACGTACTCCGGCAGCGCGCGGATCTCCTCGGCCGGCACGCGTCCACCACCGTCGGTGAAGACCGCCCGCTCGTCGAGGACGATGCGGCCCGGCCGGGGGCTCATCACCAGGACCCTGGAGCCGAGGAACACCGCCTCGTCCACGCTGTGGGTGATGAACAGGATGGTCCGGCCGGTCGAGCGCCAGATCTCGAGCAGCTCCTCCTGCAGCCGCTCGCGGGTCAGCGCGTCCAGTGCGCCGAACGGCTCGTCCATCAGCACGATGTCCGGCTCGTTGGCGAGCACCCGGGCGATCTGGCAGCGCTGCTGCATGCCGCCGGACAGCTCGTAGGGACGGTGCTCGGCGAAGTCCTGCAGCCCGACCAGCTCCAGGTAGCGCTCGGCGGCCGCGCGCCGCTCGGCGGACCCGGTGCCGCGCAGGCGCGGACCGAGCTCGACGTTGCGCCGGACCGACAGCCAGGGGAACAGCGTCGGCTGCTGGAAGACCACGCCCCGCTCCGCCGCCGGTCCCCTCACCGGGGCGTCGCCCACGGTGATCGAGCCGTCGGTGGGGCGCATGAAGCCAGCCAGCAGCCGCAGGAGCGTCGTCTTGCCGCAGCCCGAGGGACCGGCGATGGTCACCAGCTCGCCGGCGTCGATGGTCAGGTCGACCGGCCCGAGCGCCGGGACGGCGGCACCACCCACGGTGAAGTGGTGCCGCACGTCCCGGAAGGCCACCCGGCGGTCGGTCCGATCAACCACCGAGGGCGCTCTTCGCCGGGCCGGCGTCGACGTGCTCGGCGTACTGCTCCGCGGTGCCGACCGCCTCGATGCCGCCCTGGTCGAGCAGGAAGCCGGCGGTGGTGAGCAGGTCGTCGGGGAACGAGGCGGACAGGTAGTCGACCTGCTCCTGCGCGGTGAGGTAGGACAGGCCCGCGAACTGCTTCTCGGCGTCCGCCGGGTCGATGCCCAGGACGGCCGCGACCGACTCGGCCGCGGTGGACGGGTCGTCCTTGACCAGCCCGACCGCGTGGTCCTGCGCCTTGGCCCACTGCTCCATGAACGCGGGGTTCTCCGCGACGAAGCCGCGGTCCGCGGTGCCGACGTCGAACGTCGGGCGGCCCGCCTTCGCGGTGTCGGCACTGGAGAGCAGGCGGGTGCCGCCGTCCTCGAGCAGCTGGGTCTGCACCGGGTCCCAGACCCAGGCGGCGTCGATCTGGTCGCCCTGCCAGGCCCCCGGCATCTTCTCCGGGTCGAGGTTGACCACCTCGACGTCCGTGGCGGGGTCGAGGCCGGCCTCGGTCAGCGCCTGGAGGAGCGAGTAGTGGGCGGTGCTGCTGAACGGCACGCCGATCCTCCCGCCCCGGAGGTCCTCGAGCCCGGTGACCGCGGGGTCCTTCACGACCAGCGACTCCGCGTCGCCGATGACGTCGTGGATCCAGACGACCGCGATGTCGACGTCGCGCACGACGGGCTCGGAGGAGGCGATCGTCGCCGGCGAGGAGCCCATCAGGCCGAGGTCGACGTCGCCGGAGCCGTAGTACTTCACCACGTCCCCGCCCGAGGCGGCCTGCACCCACGTGATCTCCGCGTTCGGCATGCACGCCTCGAGGAGGCCGAGGTCCTTGACCACGACGTCCGCGTTCGGGATCGCCTGCCAGGCGATCCGCGCGGTGGTGGTCACCGAGTCGTCGGCCTCCCACGGGCAGTCCGACGGCTCGGAGGCGGTGGCGGCGCTGCTGCTGCGCCCGGACTCCACGCACCCGGTCAGGGACAGGGCCAGCGCGCCGGCCAGGGCCGCGGTCGTGAGCGCCGTGGCGCTCCGCCTGGGTCGAGTCTTCACATCTGCTCCTTCAGCGTCCGCGGACGGACGTCTCATGCCTTGCCCCGCCACGGGACAAGGACTCTCTCGAGGGACTTCAGGCCGAGGTCGAGGGCGATCGCCGCGAGGCCGATCACGACGATGCAGGCGATGACGAGCGCGCTCTGCAGCTGCTCGCCGGCCAGGTAGGCCAGGCCGCCGATGCCGGGGATGCCGTTGGCGATCTCGGCGGCGACGACCGTGGTCCACGCGAACCCGGTCGCCACCCGGACGCCGGTGAGCACCTCCGGGAGCGTCGCCGGGAGCACCACCGCGGACAGCACCTGCCGGCGGGAGGCACCCAGCGAGCGGACCGCGTTCACCTGGTCCTCGCGGACCCCGCGCACCCCGCTGATCGTCGACATCGCAATCGGCGGGAAGGCGGCCAGGAACAGCAGCCAGATCTTGCTGGTGTCGCCGATGCCGAACCACACGATGAGCAGGCCGATGTAGGCCAGCGGCGGCAGCGAGCGGAGGAAGTTGAGGTACGGCTCCAGCAGCGTCCCCAGCCAGGTCGTGCCCATCAGCAGGCCGAGCGGGACGCCGAGCAGGACGCCTCCCCCGACGCCGACGGCGATCCGCTGCAGGCTGGCGAGCAGGTGCTCCCAGAGGTAGTAGTTCTGCTCACCGCGCACCACCCGCTCCGAGCCCGGGCTGATCGGGTGGTCGGTGTTCGCCCGGACGAGCGCGTCCCACACGGCACCCGGCGAGGGCAGGTAGAGGGGCCGCACCAGCCCGGCGCGGGTCACCAGCCACCAGCCGAGCACCAGCACGGCCAGCGAGGTCGTGTGGAGGGCGAGCCGCCGCAGGCGCTGCCGGCGGCGAACCTCGCGCGGACCCGGCCCGGAGGGGGCCGGGCCAGGGTCGGCGGCATCCACGACGGCGGTCGCACGGGTGGTCGCACTGGTGCTCGCGGCAGCGGCCTGGGTCTGCGCCATCGTGCGTGGACTCCTCCGGTCGACGGAACGGTTCGGACGTGAGACACCCCCGGAGGTGCGTGCACATCTAAACACATCAACTCGATCGACTTTAGGGAGGTCCAGACGAGCCGCCCACGCGCGTCGGCATGTGTCGGGCGCGTCGGTCCTGCCGGGCCGCGGCGCGGGGCCGGGCGGTCAGGCGGTCAGGCGGTCAGGCGGTCCAGCCGAGGAACGCGCCGCCGGCGTTCATCACCGCGAACCACAGCACGAGCGCGGTGCCGCCCAGCCAGGGCAGCCGGCCGGGGTGCGGCGTCCACCAGGCACAGGCCAGCACCAGGAAGGCCAGCCACACGGCGACGAGCAGCACGACGGCCCACCAGGGGGCGAGCAGCCCGCTCGCGGCGTACGGGAAGAACGCGACGACGACCAGCCCCATGCCGATGAAGGGCTGGGGCGAGACGGCGTTCGGGTTCTGCGGGCGGACCTTGCGGCGGCGGGCCAACCGGTCAGTCCCGACCGGGCTCGGCGCCGTCCGCGGGCGCGTCGTCGTTCCAGTCGGGGTCGTTGTCCCACGCCTCGTTGCGCTCCTGGGTCTTCTCCAGCGCGCGCTCCGCCTCGGCCGCCGAGGGGTAAGGGCCCAGCCGGTGCCGGCTCGGGCAGAGGTTGTCCGTGGTCTCGACGCGGTGGTGCTTGACGCAGAACCAGTACTCCTCGGGCTCGCTCATGCGGTGAAAGTACCCCGCGGTCCCGGGTCACAGCGCCGCAACACCGGCGACACACGGTTGTGGGTGCATGTCCGCCATGGAGGCGATGTTCGAGGGCTACACCTCCAGTGGCCCGGCGTACGACGAGATGTTCGACGGCGAGGAGCTGCGGCCGCCGTACCAGCGCCTCAGCAGCTCGCTGCGCACGATGACCACCCCCGACCTGGGGCCGGGTGCTGATGCGGACCACGAAGGGCTTCGAGCCGGTCCACGTGGTCTACCGGCGCATCGACGACGAGTTCCTCGACCCGGTGCACTTCCGCGCCGACTCCGCGCTCGGGTGCCCCGGGCTGATCGACGCCGCCCGGGCCGGCAACGTCACGCTCGCCAACGCCGTGGGCAACGGCGTCGCCGACGACAAGCTGGTCTACAGCTACATGCCCGACATCATCCGCTACCACCTCGGCGAGGAACCGGTGCTGCGCAACGTCGACACGTGGCGGATGGGCGAGCCTGAGCACGCCGACGAGTTGCTCGACCGGCTCGACGAGCTCGTGCTCGAGCCGGTCGACGGCTCGGGCGGCAAGGGCATCGTCATCGGCCCCCAGGCGACCCGCGCCGAGCTCGACGAGCTGCGCCGCGAGGTGCTCGCCGACCCATGGGCGTGGATCGCCCAGCCGGTCGTCCAGCTCTCGACCGTGCCGACCTTCGTCGACGGCGAGCTCGGGCCGCGCCACGTCGACCTGCGGCCGTTCGCGGTCAACGACGGCAGCCGGGTGTGGGTCCTGCCCGGGGGCCTGACCCGGGTCGCGCTCGCGGAGGGCGAGCGTGAACTCCTCGCGCGGTGGGGGCCAAGGACACCTGGGTCCTCGCCGGGCCGACCGCCGTCGAGCTGGCCGCCACCGAGCAGGAGCCCGGGCGGGCCGACCACGCCGGGCACCCCGACCACCCCGGGCACCCCGGGCACCTGGAGCGCGCGGATGTCGGTGGAGGTGGACGTCACCCGCCTGGCGTGAGCCTCAGGTGAGGTCGTCGTAGGACCGCTGGCCGGTCTCGGCCAGCCGTCGCTCGACGCGCAGGACGGCGACCTCGTGCTCGGGGTCCCCGCTCATCGCGGCCGCGAGCCGCAGGTGCGGCAGCGCCTCGGCGAGCCGCGCCTGGCGCTCGAGGGCACGTCCCAGCGCGTGGCGTGCCCAGTCGTCGTCGGGGTTCTCCGCGACGAGCGACGCCAGCTCCTCCTCGGCGCGGCCCAGCTGCGCACGCAGCAGGAACGCCCACGCCCGCAGCGACCGCAGCCCGGTGTTCCCCGGCTCCTGCTCCAGCGCCGGCTCGATGACGTCGAGCGCCTCCACCGGCGCGCGGCGGGCGAGCAGGTCGTGCGCGGTGCGGTAGGCGGACTCGTGGCCGCGCTGGCCGGGGAAGACCAGCGGCGGCGCCTTCAGCTCCTCGGGCTCCTCCATGGCTCCAACCTACGTCGGGTGGCGGCGGCCGGGGTGTGCGATCCTTGGGCCGCGGACGGGCTGGCCGGGCGACCGCGGCGCACCCCTCGGGGTGCGGCGAGGAAGGTCCGGGCTCCACAGGGCAGGGTGGTGGGTAACACCCACCCGGGGTGACCCGCGGGAAAGTGCCACAGAGAACAGACCGCCTCCCGGCTCCGGCCGGGCGGCAAGGGTGAAACGGTGGTGCAAGAGACCACCAGCGACCTGGGTGACCAGGTCGGCTCGGCAAACCCCACCCGGAGCAAGGTCAAGAAGTCGCGGGTCCGCCCGCGACGCGTGCACGTTCGAGGGCTGCCCGCCCGAGTGCACGGGTAGACCGCTGGAGGGCGTCGGCAACGGCGCTCGTAGATGGATGGTCGCCCCCCGGTGCCCCGCGAGGGGCCCGGGGACAGAACCCGGCCTACAGGCCAGCCCGTCCGCACCACCCCGAACGCCGGCCCGACGACGTCAGACCGCGAGCTCGGCGAGCTTGTCGGTGGCCCGGTAGCCCTCGGCCACGCCCTGGACCACGCAGGCGATCGAGTGCGAGTTCTCGGTGCGCAGCGGGAGGATCGCCCGGTAGGCGGGCGAGTCGTACCACCGGCGGGCGGCCTCGACGTCGGGGAACTCCAGGACCACGAGGTCCCCGTCCCAGGCGCCCTCGAGCGGGGTGAGCGCGCCGCCGTGCACGAGGAACCTTCCCCCGAAGGGCGCCATCGAGGCGTCGATGCGCTGCAGGTAGTCGACGATCGCCGGCCCGACGTTGACGTCACGGAGGTAGGCGACGGCGTAGGCCTTCGCGGCGCGGGGGTCGGTCTGGGTGGTGTTCATGTGGTTCCTCCGGGAGTGAGGGTTCGGGTGGTGCATCGGAGCCCGATCACAGCGCGCCGGAGGTGGTCGCGTCGATGACCTCGGAGGTCATGGCGGCGCCGGCGCACCGCCGCTAGCGTCCCGAGGGTGGACGCCCCGGCCGGAACCCTGATCCGCGAGTGGCGGGTGCGCCGCCGCCTCTCCCAGCTCGGCCTGGCGGACCGCGCGGAGGTGTCCTCGAGGCACCTGAGCTGGATCGAGACCGGGCGGAGCCGGCCGACCGCCGCGATGGTCCTCCGCCTCTGCTCGCACCTCGACGTGCCGCTGCGCGAGCAGAACCGCGTCCTCCTCGCCGCCGGGCACGCACCCGCCCACCCCGAGCACCGGCTCGGGGACCCGCCGATGGCGGAGGCCAACGCGGCCCTCGAGGCGATCCTGCGGGCCCACCAGCCCTACCCGGCGCTCGTGGTGGACCGGCAGTGGGACCTGGTCACCGCCAACGACGCGCTCTACGCGCTGCTGGGCGACCTCGACGAGGAGCTGCTCGCCCCGCCCGTCAACGTCATCCGGCTCTCGCTGCACCCGCGCGGACTCGCGCCCAGGATCCTCAACCTCGCCGAGTGGCGTGCGCACCTCGCCGAGCGCCTGCGCCGTGAGCACGAGGCGAGCGGGGAGGCGGCGATCGCCGCGCTGCTCGAGCTGGCGCGTGACGGGCGGACGGCCCCGGCGCCCTCGTCGTCGCTCGTCGTGCCGCTGCGGCTGCGCGTCGGGACGGAGGCGGTGCTGTCGCTGATCTCCACCACCACGGTCTTCGGCACCCCGCGGGAGGTGACCCTCTCGGAGCTGGCGATCGAGGCCTTCTACCCCGCGGACGAGGCGACCCGCGGGTTCCTCCAGGGTCGTCCGTAGGCTCGCGCCATGACCGAACGCCGACTCGTCCTGGTCCGCATCACCGCGGCCGAGATGCCCACCGCGGGTGCCGCGACCGCCTTCGAGCTGCCCGACAGCGTCCTGACGATGCTCGACGAGGGTTGGTCGGTGCTCAGCCACACCACGGGGTTCCCGGACCTCTCCGGCGACATGGTGGTCTCGCTGTACTGCGAGAAGGCGCCCGCCGCCTGAGACCGCGAGGGCTCAGCCGGGCAGCCCGGGCAGCCCCGACCAGGGGTCCTCGCGACGCCACAGGGTCGGCAGGTGGACGGTGACGCCGTCCGCGGTGGCGAGCCGGTCGAGGATGCGGATGGTGGCGTCGAGGTCGTCCCCGGCGTACGGCAGCGCGCGCAGCGGCCGGTCCAGGGGCCGGAAGAAGTCGTCCCAGTGGGTGAGCACGACGCGGCGCGCACCGACGGCGCGCACGGTGTGCTCCCAGTACTCCTCGAGGTACGGCTCCGGCTGCACGCCGAGCTGGCCGACCCCGAGGTAGGCGACCTCGGCGCGGTGCCCGGCGAGCGAGCCGGCGACGTACCCCGCGCTCCCCTGCACCAGCGCGGTCCGGCCGCTCGGCCCGTGCCCGACCAGGAGGGACCACGCCTCGCCGCAGCGGTACGCCGCGGTGCGCGCCGGCGGCACGAGCGGCGCGTCGATGGTGCCGGGGTAGCGGTCCGGCGGGCAGTGCGCCGAGGCGACGAACGTCAGCGTGAACGCGCCGCACCCGACGACGTCCCCGGAGGCGACCGTGCGGACGCGGTCCTCGGCCAGCCCGCCCCCGCGGCCGACGTTCGCGGTCGAGGCGCCGCCGAGCAGCGGGGCGCCGGTGCGCGCCGCGACGACGGCGGAGTCGAGGGCGTGGTCGTAGTGGCTGTGCACCGGGACGACCGCGTCCAGCCCGGCCACGCCGGCGTCGCCGAGGGCGCGGGCCAGCGCCGCGTCGATCCGGCCCGGCGAGGGGGCGATCCGCCCCAGCGCCACTCGCAGCAGCCCGGGTCGGGAGAAGAACCCGTCGGTCATCACCGCCGAGGCCCCGTCGGAGACCAGCAGCGTCGACACCCCGAGGAAGGTCACCCCCAGCGCTCCCGCCTCCGCGGGCGCCACGTCGTGGCGGGAGGCGTGCCGGTGCAGGTCGGGTCGTCCGGGCTTGAGGCGCACGCGGGCACGCTAGTGCGATCTCGTGCCGGCCGGAGGGAACCCCGTGCCCGCCGGGCCGCGTCGTACGCGTGATGGACGAGACGGAGTTCGCGGCGTACACCGACGGGGCATGGCCGACGCTGGTGCGGGCGGCCGTCTTCCTCGGGTGCGCGCTGCCCGACGCGGAGGACGCCGCGCAGGCGACCCTCGTCAAGTGCTACCGGTCGTGGGCCAAGGTGACCGGGGCCGACAACCGGGAGGCCTACGTCTACCGGATGCTCGTCAACACCGTCCGGGACAGCCACCGCCGGCCGTGGCGCCGGGAGCGCTCGCACGCCGACGTGCCGCAGGGCCGGGCCGAGGGGCACGACCCCCACCTCGCGGTCGAGGTGACCGACGCGGTGCACCGGGCGCTGGACGGGCTGAGCAAGGTCAACCGCGACGTCGTGGTGCTGCGCTACTTCGTCCAGCTCACCGAGGCCCAGACCGCCGCCGCGCTCGACGTCGCCCCCGGCACCGTCAAGAGCCGCCTGTCCCGGGCCCTCGCCCAGCTCGCCACCGACCACCACCTCGCCGACCTGACCGGGAGGAACGCCCCGTGACCGACCTCGAGCGCCTCTGGGACGACCTCCCCGTCGGCCCCGCGCCCACCGACCGCATCCTCCGCGCCGCACGGGCCGAGCGCGGCGGCCGACGCCGTGCCCTGCTGCGCCCGACCGGCACGGTGCTCGCGCTCGGCGCCCTCGCCGCGGCCTTCGTCGCGGGCACGCACGTGACCGGCGGGGACGGGCCGGGCGAGCCCGGCGACCGGCCGTACGGCGGGGCCGCCACGGGACCCGCGACGTTCTCGGGCGCGCTGGTCGCGGCCGGCTCCTGCGAGGCGCTGCTCGAGCACTACGTCGACGCCGGCCGGGAGCTCGTCGGCCCGTGGGGCTGGGACGGCTTGCCGTACCTCGTCGGGCTGGGGGCCGACGGCGCCATCCCTCGCGGCGGCTTCGGCGGCGCCATGCAGCGCAACGCCTACGCCCCCGACCAGGCCAAGGTCACCCGGTCGACCAGCAGCGACACCGGGACCAACGTGCAGGAGGCGGGGGTCGACGAGCCGGACGTGGTCAAGACCGACGGCGAGGTGCTCTACCGGGTCGCCGACGGCCGCCTGACGTCGTACGACGTGAGCGGGCCCGACGTCGAGCGGATCGCCTCGGTGGCGCTGACCGGCATGCCCGACGCGGAGATCCTGCTCGCCGGCGACACCGTGGTCGTGGTCGGAGAGGACCGGCTGCTGAGCGTCGACGTCGCCGACCCGGCCGCGATGGAGCTGCGGAGCCGGGTCGACCTGACCTCCCCTGTGGTGACCGCCCGCCAGCACGGGGACGACGTGCGCCTGGTCGTCTCGACCGGCCTGCCCGACCTGCCCTTCGTGCAGCCGGGCCGCCGCCGCGGCATCAGCCAGGCGGAGGCGACCCGGCGCAACCGCGCGGTGGTCGCGGACACGACGATCGCCGACTGGCTCCCCCGTGCCTCGCTCGACCGCGGACCCGAGGAGCAGCTCTCCGACTGCGCCGACGTCGCCGTCCCGAGCGCCACCGCGCCCCTGGGTACCACCACGGTGCTCGGCTTCACCGGCAGCGACGTCGGCGCCTGGGACGTGACCGCGATCGCCGCCGACGCCTCCACGACGTACTCCTCGACCGACCACCTCTTCCTCGCCACCACCGGCGGGACCGTCGATCCCTCGGGGTGCGCCACCTGCACGAGCCGGACGGTCGGGCCGGCAGTCGACGGCACGACGCAGGTCTTCGACCTCGAGCTCGACGGGATCCGCACCCGGTACGCCGGCGCGGGTCGCGTCGACGGCGCCGTGCGTGACCGCTGGTCGATGGACGAGGCCGACGGCGTCCTGCGGCTGGCGCTGTCCCCCACGTCCGAGGTCGGCACCGCCAACGCCGTGGTGACGCTGCGGCGCGAGGGTGACGAGCTGCTCGAGGTCGGGCGGCTCGAGGGGATCGCGCCCGGCGAGGACCTGACGGCGGTCCGCTGGTTCGACGACCTGGCCGTCCTCGTGACCTTCCGGCAGGTCGACCCGCTGTTCACCGTCGACCTGGGCGACCCGCGCGCCCCCAGGCTGCTCGGCGAGCTCAAGATCCCCGGCTTCAGCTCCTACCTCCACCCCCTCGGCGAGCGCCGGCTGCTCGGTGTGGGCGAGGGCCCGGTGCCCGCGTGGGACGGACGGACCGGCTGGGGCGCGCAGGTGGGGCTCTTCGACGTCACCGACCTGACCGACGTACGCCGCCTGGACACCGTCGACTACCCCGCCGGCTCCTGGGCCGGGGCGACCGCCGACCCGCGGCAGCTGACCTGGGTGCCGGGACGGCGCACCGTGGTCACCGTGGTCCGCCGCGGCCGGGCCGGGTACGTCTCGGTCCTGCGGCTGGCCGAGGGCCGGATGAGCAACCGGATGGTCCTCGCCGAGCGCGGGGACGACGTCGACGCCGTGCGCCTGGTCCCGCTGGCCGGCGACCGGGTCGTGCTGGTGACCGACGACGACGCCTCGTTCCTGCCCCTCGGACCGTCCGCTGGGTGAGACCGCTCTTACGGGTGGGTTTCGTCCGCTGCCACGGGGCTATGGGGCAGGGGTCGGACACACCAGCCAGGGTGAAGCGTCACCCTTCTGCGGTGCTCCGCACAGGCGCGGCTCGGGGGCCGGCATGGGGTCCTCGGGTCGCGCCGTCCGGGCGTCGGGGACCGGTGCCGGCTGCGCGGCCCCCGTGGGCGGCTCAGCGCAGGTGGACCGCGACCAGCGCGACGTCGTCCTCGCGCCTGCCGGGCAGCATCTGGTGGAGCAGCTCGTCGCAGAACGTCTCCAGGTCGTGGCCCTCGCCGGCCAGGTCGGCCAGCCGGTCCGCGAGCAGCTTCAGCCCGACGTCGATCGACTGGTCGCGCCGCTCGACGAGGCCGTCGGTGTAGAGCAGCAGGGTCGACCCGTGCGGCAGCTCGACGACCGACTCCTCCCGGCCCGGGTCGGGCTGGAGCCCCAGGAGCAGCCCGGGTTCGTCCCCGGCCAGGAAGTGCACCTCGCCGGCGTGGTCGACGACCGCGGGCGGCGGGTGGCCGGCGTTGGACCAGCGGACCCGGGTGGTCCCCGGCTCGCTGCCCCGCTCGAGGCGCACGACCGCCGCGGTGGCGGTGGTGGCGAGGTCGAGCACCTCGATGGCCTCGTCGACCCCGTGCAGCACCGCGGCCGGACCGTCGCCGGTGTGCACCGCGATGCCCCGCAGGAGGCTGCGGATCTGGCCCATCGCGGCCGCGGCCGCGACGTCGTGGCCGACGACGTCACCGATGACGACGACCATGGAGCCGTCGCGCTGGCGGAACGCGTCGTACCAGTCGCCGCCCACCTGCGCGGCCTGCGCCGCTGCCTCGTAGCGCACGACCAGGTCGAGCTCCTCCGACTGCGGCGGCGCCGTCATCATGCTGCGCTGCAGGGCGGCGGCGAGGTCACGCTGCTCGGCGTACAGGCGGGCGTTGTCGACGTGCACCCCGGCCCGGACGGCCACCTCGCGCACCAGCTCCAGGTCGTCACCGTCGAACGTCGGCCGGTCCGCGCCCCGGAAGAGCGTCAGGAGGCCCACGGTGCGCCCGCGGCCGTGCAGCGGGACGACCACCGCCGACTCCGGCAGCAACCCCTGCACGAGCTCCCGCGCCTCCCCCGGGACCAGGACGCGCTCGATGGCGGCCGTCGCCCCGGACCCGACGAGCATCGGGGCGTCGGTCGAGAGGGCACGAGCCACGAAGGAGGCGTCGGTGAGGGAGGAGACCCGCAGCGCGGCGTACCGGTCCAGGTCGGGCCGGCGGGCGGGGTCGGAGTGCCACCACCCGACGTCGCGCAGCCGCTCGCGCCAGTCACCGCGGGCCGTCTCCGAGACCAGCGTGACGACGCACCAGTCGGCGACCTCCGGGACGAGCACCTGCGCGAGCCGGCTGACACCGACCTCGGGGTCCAGCGTGCCGGTCAGGGACTCCGAGACCGCGGCGATCATCGCCGTGCGCCGGCTGTCCCGCGCGAGCAGCTGCTGGGCCGCGTGCCGGTCCGTGACGTCGTTGAAGTAGACCGAGATGCCGTCCGGGGTCGGCCAGGCGCGGACCTCGTACCAGGCGTCCAGGGGCGGCGGGTAGTAGGCGTCGAAGGACACCGGCTCGCCGCTCTCGGCGACGCCGCGGTAGTGCCGCTCGAACTCGCTGCCGACCGCCGCCGGGAACAGCTCCCAGATCACCCCGCCGACCAGCTCCTGGGTGACCGCGCCGAGCAGCTCGTGCGCGACCCGGTTGGCGTAGGTGAAGCGCCACTGCTGGTCGAGGTGGAAGAACGCCGTCGGCATCGCCTCGAGCACGCGCTGGACGCGCGCCTCGCCGTCCTGCACCACGGTGTTGTCGAAGGCGGCCCCCAGCAGCCGCACCGCCGCTCCGTCCGGCCCGGCGAGCGCGCGCCCCCGGGCGACCACCCACCGGGTGAGCCCGTCGGGCAGGACGACGCGGTACTCCGCGGCGTAGTCGCCGCAGGTCGAGATGGCGGTCCGCTGCGCGGCGTCCACCCGCGCGCGGTCGTCGGGGTGGACGACGGCCTCGAAGGCCGCGATGGTCCCGGAGAACGCCTCGGGCTCGACCCCGAACAGCTCGAGCAGGCGGTCGTCCCACCGGAGCTCCCCGGTCACGAGGTCCCAGTCGAAGGCGCCGATGCCGCTCGCGGCGACCGCTCGGCCCCAGCGGACCGAGGGGTGCACCTCGTCGGGGGCGGGGGTCGGAGACCCCCCGGTCGTGCTCGACCGCATCTCCACCAGACCGCTCCCGGGACTCGTCAACGTCCGATGGTCCCACGGCGCTGGTGCGCGGTGGGCCGAATCCCCCAAGTGGCCGGGCACCGTCCGCGGTCTGCGTCCCGACGCCGCTGGGTACTCCGCCGCCCACAGCCCTTCGTCCCGACGGGAGCGACACCGTGCGAGCGATGGTCTACCGCGGCCCCTACCGCGTCCGCGTGGAGGAGAAGCCCGACCCACGCATCGAGCACCCCAACGACGCCGTCGTCCGGGTGACCCGGGCCGCGATCTGCGGCTCCGACCTGCACCTGTACCACGGGATGATGCCGGACACCCGGGTCGGCCACACGTTCGGCCACGAGTTCATCGGCGTGGTCGAGGAGGTCGGCTCGTCGGTGCAGAACCTGCAGGTCGGCGACAAGGTGATGGTGCCGTTCAACATCTTCTGCGGCTCCTGCTTCTTCTGCGCCCGCGGCCTCTACTCCAACTGCCACAACGTCAACCCGAACGCCACCGCCGTGGGGGCGATCTACGGCTACTCCCACACGACCGGCGGGTACGACGGCGGGCAGGCCGAACGGGTCCGGGTGCCGTTCGCCGACGTCGGCCCCTCGGTCATCCCGGACTGGCTCGACGACGAGGACGCCCTGCTGATGACCGACGCGCTGGCGACCGCCTACTTCGGCGCCCAGCTGGCCGAGATCGGCGAGGGCGACACGGTGGCGGTGCTGGGGGCCGGCCCGATCGGGCTGTACGCCGCGCGCAGCGCCTGGCTGATGGGGGCCGGCCGGGTGGTGGTCATCGACCAGCTGCCCGAGCGCCTCGAGAAGGCCCGCACCTTCGCGCACGCCGAGACCATCAACTTCAACGAGGTCGACGACATCGTGCTGGAGATGAAGAAGCAGACCGACCACCTCGGCTTCGACGCGGTCATCGACGCCGTGGGCGCGGAGGCGGACGGCAACATGACCCAGCACCTGACCTCGGCCCGGTTCAAGCTGCAGGGCGGCTCGCCGGTCGCGCTGAACTGGGCCATCGACGGGGCGCGCAAGGGCGGGGTCATCTCGGTGATGGGCGCCTACGGCCCGATGTTCAGCTCGGTGAAGTTCGGCGACGCGCTGAACAAGGGGTTGACCCTGCGGATGAACCAGTGCCCGGTCAAGCGGCAGTGGCCGCGCCTGCTCGAGCACATCCGGGCCGGCTACTTCAAGCCCAGCGACATCGTCACGCACCGCATCCCGCTCGAGCACATCGCCGAGGCCTACCACCTGTTCTCGGCCAAGCTCGACGGCTGCATCAAGCCGGTCATCATCCCGGACGCGAGCTGAGGAGGGGTCGTGGACCACACCGAGGACCTCGGGCGCAGCGAGCACCCGCCCGTCTACACCCGCCGCAAGCCGCCGCTCCCCGAGACCCCTGAGCAGCTGCGCGCGCGCATCCCCGGCTGGGGCGCCGACCTGGACCCGGCGGACCGGCCGTCGTACCCGCGCGAGGTCGCCGCGGAGACCGGCGCCCGTTGGGACCTGCCCGAGCGGCAGCCCGAGCACGGCGAGCGGGAGCGCTCGATCGAGCACGGCATGCTGACCCCCGTCTTCGGCACCGCCCAGCCGCTGCACGGCCTGTCCGGGGCAGTGCGGCGCTACGCCTACCGCCGGCACAGCGAGGGCAAGGCCGCGCACTGGCTGCTGCTCCTCGCCGCCGACCGGGTCGACGTGGCCGAGAACGTCGTGCGGTCGTTCGCGACGCTCCGCCCCGACAACCCGGTCACCGAGACCGGGATCCGCGCCGAGGTGTCGCACGGTCGGTCGCGCTTCGGCGCCGGCCGCTCCGACATCCGCCACCAGGCCGTCGACCCCGTCGTCAACGGCGCACCCTGGGTCGCCGGGGCGCTCGGCGCCGCCTGGGCCGTGCGCCGGTTGGCGAGGGCCGCGGCCCGCGGCTGACCCCGCGTCCGGTCCCGCGTCCGCCGGGCGGCGGCTACCGGGTGGCCGTCGCCCGCCACCGGAAGACGGCACCGTCGTCGACCGGCGTCCCCATGCAGGCGAGGTCGGTGGCCTGCCAGCAGCGGTACCGGCCGCTGCCGTTCGCCAGCGTCACCTCGACCCACGTGGCCGCCCCGAGCGGTGCCCGCAGCGCCGCCCGGCCCCGCCGGTCGGTGCGCACGAGCCGCGTGGTGGCCGGCCGGCCGCGCACCTTCGTGGTCACCACCGCCGCCGCGCCCGCGGCGGGCGGCGGCAGGTCGAGCTGCAGCCGCACCCGCCAGGCGCCCCGCAGGCCCGCGCGCGGGCTCAGCCGCACGGTCCCGGAGGTGAGGTGGTCCAACCGCATCGAGCCCCAGCCCGTCGTCCGACCGGCGCCGAGCACCGCCCGGTCAGCCAGCGGCGCGTGCGGGTAGTCGTTGGCCCGCCCCTCGTCGTACGTCGCGCGGGGGTGGCGATTGGCCGCGGCGAAGCGGGCGAACGCACCGCGCAGGGTCGTGCCCCGCTGCTGCAGCACCCGCCCGATCGCCTGGACCGACCAGCGGTCCGGCGCACCGCGTCTCGAGTCGGCCTGGCGCCACACGTCCCGCACGAACGTCGGCAGCCCGCCCCCGGCCGTGCGGAACCGCTCGGTGAGGTGGCGGAAGAGCACCCAGCCGCCGTAGCTGGTGAAGCCACCGGCGTCGACGGGGACCGCCGGCTGGCTGAGCGGCGACCGGCGGAGGTACTGCAGGTTGTCGTCGACGGCGTCGTAGAGCTCGTCCTCGGCCCAGGTCGCGGTGGCCTCGAGCAGCCACGGGTCCTCCGCGGCGTCGTAGCCGTACTGCACGGCGTGGAAGTACTCGTGCGCGGCGGTCACCCGGAGGTTGCCGAGCGGGGTGCCCTGCGGGAACTGCGCGGGGTCGTAGTCGTTGTCGAGCACGCAGTAGGCCCACGCGTCGTAGGGACCACCGGGCCGCAGGAGCTCGTCGGTGGTGCAGTAGCCGTAGACCGCCTGGTCGCCGATGTCGACCAGGTAGACGTCGGGCCGGCGGTCGCCGCCCAGCGCTCCGTCGGCCTTCGGGGCGCGGTAGCCGGCGCGGACGTAGGTGCGGTGCACGCGGGTCAGCACCGCGAGCGCCTGCTCGACGTGGTCGGGCAGGCCGTCGGCGTCGGCGTCCGCGGTGGGCACCGCGTCCACGCCCCGCTCGACCCAGTGCAGGCAGACCACCGTGCACGTGCGCTGCGGGTCGGCGAGCAGCCCGTAGCCGTCGGGGTCCAGCGGGCCGTCGGTGGGCCGCGCGAGGATCCGGTCGGCCTCCTCCCGCTCCCTCCCGACCAGGCCGCCGCGGCGCAGCGCGAGGTCGCGCAGGGCCAGGGTGACCTCGCGACCGTCCCCGGCGAGCGCACCCCGGGCCGCGGCGAGCGCGACCCGCGCCGCCGGGTCGCCGGGGAGCCGCCCCGCGGGACCCGCCGGCCGATCCGCCCGGGCGAGGACCGGGGCGGCCGACAGGAGGACGACCACCACCCCGAGCGCGAGGACGGCGGCGACGATCCGGGCGTGGAGTCGAGGGAGCACGGGTCCTCCGGGAGTGTGACGGGCGTCACCGACGCCCAGGCCGGTGAGCCTGCCACAGGCCGGGGACCCCCGGAGAGTGGTTCAGCCCTCGACCAGCTCGAAGGCGACCTTCCGGGTCGCGACGTCGGCGGTCACCAGGCGCACGCGCACGTCGGTCCCGAGCGGCAGGTCGCCCGTCGCGGTCACCCGTGCCTCCACGGCGTGCTCGTCGACGGCGACGTCGCCCTTGCGCGGGTCGTCGTCCTCGACGTCGACGACCACGCCCGCGAAGACCTGGCCGACCAGCGGAGCCAGCACCCCGGCCTCGACCAGGTCGACCACCGCGCGCTGGTAGCGGTTGCCGCGCTGGCCGGAGGCCTGCAGCGTCGCGGGCAGGTCGGGGAGCCGCTCGCGCACCCACCCGGGCACCTCGGTGCCGGCGCAGAGCGCCAGGCAGACCTCGCCGGCGTACCGGTCCCCCAGGCGACGCAGCGGGGCGGTCACGTGGGCGTACTCCGAGGCCAGCGCCGCGTGCAGCGGCTGCTCGGGCACCTCGCCGTCGAGCGCGACGTAGCCGCTCCCGCGCAGCAGCCGGGTGCAGGCCACCACCATCGCGGCGTGGTGCGGGAGCTCGGGGTCCAGGGACCGGATGAAGTCGGGGTAGAGCTGCTCGGCGGGCCACTCGATCCCGAGCGCCCGGGCCGTGCGGTGCAGCCGCTGGACGTCGCGCGGGTCCGGCGGCGGGAGGGTGCGGAGCAGGCCGACCCGGGCGTAGACCATCAGCGACGCCGCGGCGAAGCCGGTCAGCAGGGAGATCTGCGCGTTCCACTCCTCCACCGGCAGCAGCCGCCGCAGCTCGAGGTGCCAACGGTCGCCGTCGATGACGATGTCCTGCTCCGGCAGCGGCAGCGAGACCCCGCCGCGGGCGGCCTCGCGCGCCAGCCGCAGCCGGCCGACCTCGCCGAGCAGCACCAGCACCTCCTCGGCGGTGCCGGCGTCGAGGGCGGCCTGCGCCTCGTCGTAGGACAGCCGGCGGCGCGAGCGCACCAGCGCGCGCTCGACGTGCACGGCCGTGCCCTCCCCCTCGGCGTCGACCCGGATCGTCCACAGCAGCGCCGGGCGGACCCGGTCGGGCAGCAGGGAGCCGGCGTCCTCGGAGATCACCTTCGGGTGCAGCGGGATCTTGGAGTCCGCCCCGTAGAGCGTCTCGCCGCGGCGGTGCGACTCGAGGTCGACCGGGTCGCCGGGGCTGACGAAGGCGTGCAGGTCCGCGATCGCGTAGTGCACGACGTACCCGCCCTCGGCGCCGTCGGCGCGCTCGATGTGCAGCGCCTGGTCGAGGTCCATCGAGCCCTCGGGGTCGATGGTGAGGAAGGGCAAGTCGGTGCGGTCGAGGTCCGGCAGCCGGGGCGCGGCGGCGGCACGGGCGGCGGCCTCCTCGACCTCGGGCGGGAAGTCGGGGGTGACCCCCAGCTCCTCGCGCACCTCCTCGATCCCTGCTCGCAGCCGCGCGGCGGCCACCCCGTCCTGCCTCGTGCGGACCCGGACCACGCGGTTGCTCGGCATGCCTCGTACCTTAGGCCGGTGCTGATCCTGCTCCCGCCGAGCGAGGGCAAGACCGCCCCCCGCCGAGGCGCGCCGCTCGACCTGGCCGCCCTCTCCTCCCCGGTGCTGACCGAGGCCCGCGAGCGCGTGCTCGCGGCCCTGGTCGGGCTCTGCTCCGGCAACGCCGCGGAGGCCGCGACCGTGCTCGACCTCGGCCCCTCCCAGATCGACCTGGTCGAGCGCAACGCCATGCTCCGCGACGCGGCGACCGCGCGCGCCGACCGGGTCTACGCCGGTGTCGTGTACGACGCCCTCGGGGCCACGACGCTCAGCCCGGCGGCCAAGCGGCGGGCGGCCTCTCGCGTCGCGGTGGTCTCGAGCCTCTTCGGGCTGGTGCGCCTCGGCGACCGGATCCCGGCGTACCGCCTCTCCGGCGACGCGTCCCTCCCCGGCGTCGGACCGGTCGCCGGCGTGTGGCGCGAGGCCCTCGGCCCCGCGGTCACCGACGCGCTCGGGCGCGGGCTGCTGGTGGACCTGCGCAGCACGATGTACGTCGCCTTCTGGCGCCCCGACCCCAGCCTCGCGGCGCGCACCGCCACCGTGCGGGTGCTGCACGAGGTCGGCGGCACCCGCAAGGTGGTGAGCCACTTCAACAAGGCCACCAAGGGCCGCATCGTCCGCGCCCTCTTGGAGGACGGCCGCGACCCGCGGACGCCGGCCGCCCTGGCGGAGGTGCTCACCGACCTCGGGTGGACCGTCGAGGTGGGCGAGCCGACCGCCAGGGGCACGCAGCTCGACGTGGTCGTCCGCGAGCTGTAGCCCGCGGCCGGCCGCCGCCGGGACCTACCAGCGGCCGAGGTCGGCGAAGACGTCGTCGCCCGGGGGCAGCGCGTTGAACAGCCGCATCGACGCGCGCCGCTCCCCGTCCTCCTCGGCCGGGAAGAACGACAGCACGGTCACCGAGGCCGGCGTCAGCTCCATCCGGAAGACCGCGTCCAGCGGCGCGTCGACCGCGTGCGCGACGAGCGTCTTGATCGGGGTCACGTGGCTGACGACCACGACGGTGCGGCCGGCGTGGTCGGCCAGCACCCGCCCCAGCCCGGCGAGCACCCGCTCCTCGACCGCGCGGAAGGACTCCCCGCCACCGGCCGGCACGTCCAGCGAGCCGAGCCAGGCGTCGAGCCCGGCCTTGTCCTGCTCGGCGACCTCGCCGAAGGTGAGCCCGTCCCAGCTGCCGAACTCCATCTCGGCGAAGCCCGGCTCCTCCACCAGCGGACGGCCCAGGACCTCCGCGACGATCTCGGCGGACTCCCGGGTGCGGCGTACCGGACTCGCGACGACGGCGTCGACCCGCTCGGCCATCGGCTGCAGCCAGCGGGCGGTCGCGCGGACCTGCGCCCGCCCCTCGTCGCTGAGCCCGGGGTTGGCGCTGGCGAGCCCGCCGGAGAACCGCTTCTCCTTGGTGTGCGCGGTGACGCCGTGCCGGACGAGCACCAGGGTCGTGGGGGCTCCGGTGCGGGCGGACCAGCCCCGGGCCTGGGACTGGATCGAGGCGGGCGGGTCGCCGGCGGCCGCGGCGTCGGGGCTCTCGATCTCCTCGATCAGGGAGTCCTCGTCAGGCACGTCCCCGCCCTGCGGCCCGGCGACCGTCACGCCGGAGCGCTTGCCGTCGAGCGCCTCGTTGGCGAGCCGGTCGGCGTGCGCGTTCTGCGCGCGCGGCACCCAGGTGTACGTCGTGCCCGGCGGCGCCAGCCGCGTCGCCTCGCGGGCCAGCGGCTGCATGTCGGGGTGCTTGATCCGCCACCGGCCCGACATCTGCTCGACGACGAGCTTGGAGTCCATCCGGACCTCCACCTCGGCGCCCGGGGCGTGGGCGGCGGCCAGCTCGAGGCCGGCGATCAGGCCGGAGTACTCCGCGACGTTGTTGGTCGCGCGCCCGATCGTCGTCCCGTCCTCGGCGATGACCTCGCCGGTCGTGGCGTCCTTGAGCACCGCGCCGTACGCCGCGGGGCCGGGGTTGCCCCGCGAGCCGCCGTCGGCCTCGATGACGACCGAGCGGAAGCGGCTCACAGCCCCGACTCGGAGGTGCGCACGAGGATCCGCGAGCACTCCTCGCAGCGCACGACCTGGTCCGCGGGCGTGCGGGCGATCACGGAGAGCTCGGCGTTGTCGAGGGTCAGCCGGCACCCGCCGCACTGGCGCGCGCGGAGCTCGGCCGCCCCGACGCCGCCCTTGGCGGCGCGCAGCTTGTCGTAGAGCGCCAGCAGGTCCGCGGGGAGGCCCTCGGCCTTGGCGCCGCGACCGCCCTCGACGGTGGCGAGCTCGGCGTCGATCTCGGCGAACCGCTGGTCGCGCTCGGCGACCAGCGCGGCGAGGCGCTCGTCGTGGGCGGCGAGCTGCTCCTCGAGGTGGGCCAGCGCGCGCTGGGCCTCCTCGAGCTTCTCCATCACCTCGAGCTCGTCGTCCTCGAGGGACCCGATCCGCCGCTCGAGCGACTCCAGCTCGCGCTGCATCCGCTCGAGGTCCTTGGGGTTGGTGATCAGCCCCTGGTCCATCCGGTCGCGGTCGCGGGTACGGCGCGTGCGGACGGCCTCGACGTCGGCGTCGACCTTCGCCTGGTCCGCGGTCAGGTCGTCGACGACGATGCGCGCGTCGCGGGCCTGGTCGTCGACCACCTTCCGGCTGGCCTCGAGCTCGGCGATCTCGGCGAGCTGGGGCAGGTGCGTCCGCTGGTGGCGCAGCTGGTCGACGCGGGCGTCGATTTCCTGGACCTCGAGCAGCGCGAGCTGGGCGGCGGGGTCGGCTTTCAGCGGAGTACTCCCTCGTGCGTGTTCAGATGGATGGGTGCTGCGGTCCGGTCAGGCGCGGAACGTCCACGGGTCGGTGGACGTGGTGCTGACGCGGGTGCTCACCGTACCGCCCAGCGCCTCGGTCAGCCGCCTCTCGAGCACCGGCAGCCAGGTCCACTCCGCCGCCCAGTGGGCCACGTCGACGAGCGCGGGCCCGCCGTGCTCCAGGAACTCCCCCGCCGGGTGGTGACGCAGGTCGCTGGTGACGTAGACGTCGACGTCGCTGCCCCGCACCCGGTCGAGCAGGAAGTCGCCCGCGCCGCCGCACAGCGCCACGCGACGCACCTCCCGGTCGGGGTCCCCACCCACGCGCACGCCGTGGGCGGTCGCGGGCAGCGCGTCGCGCACCCGCTCGGCGAACCCGCGCAGGGTGGTCGGCTCGACGTCGCCGACGCGACCGGTCCCGGTCGTCGCGGTCCCGGGATCGGCGAGCTCCACGACGTCGTACGCCGGCTCCTCGTAGGGGTGCGCCTCGACCAGCGCCCGGACGACCGCCGTACGTCGCGCGCGCGGCAGGACGACCTGGATGCCGACCTCGTCGACGACCTCGGGCCGGCCGACCTCGCCGATCGTCGGGTCGGCGCCGGGCAGCGGACGGAACCGGCCCTCCCCCGGGCTGGTGAACGAGGCCTGGTCGTAGTCGCCGATCCGCCCGGCGCCCGCCTCGGCCAGCGCGGTGCGGACCGCCTCGGCGGTGTCGGCCGGGGTGAAGACCGTGAGCTTGTCCAGCGGCTCGGCGGGCGCGGGCACCAGCGGCCGCAGGTCGGTCAGCCCGAGCGCCAGCGCCATCGACTCCGAGACCCCGCCCACGGCCTGGTCGGCGTTGGTGTGCGCCGCGAGCAGCGCGCAGCCGGCCCGGGCGAGCGTGGTCAGGGTGCGTCCCTTGGGGGTCGCGGTGGTGAACCCGTGCACCGGCTTGAGGAACAGCGGGTGGTGGACGACCAGCAGGTCCGCGCCCCACTCCGCCGCCTCGCGGGCGACCACCTCGGTGGGGTCGACGGCGAGCATCACCTTCGCCACCGGCGCGTCGAGGTCGCCGTGGACCAGCCCGACGGCGTCCCAGCCCTCGGCCGTGGCCGGCGGGTACCAGGCGTGCAGGAGGTCGACGAGGTCCGACAGCGTGGGCACGCGGCCAGGCTATCGCCGAGCCTGCCTAGGCTCGGGGCATGCCCGTCGTGAAGATCAACGCCATCGCCGTCCCCCCGCAGGCCGGGCCCGAACTCGAGAAGCGGTTCGCCGCCCGGGCCGGCACCGTCGAGGGCACCCCCGGCTTCCTCGGCTTCCAGCTGCTGCGCCCCGTCGCCGGCGAGGACCGCTACTTCGTGGTGACCCAGTGGGAGGACGACGCCTCCTTCGAGGCCTGGCGCGACGGTGACGCCCGCGCCGCCCACGCCGGCGCCCCCGCAGGTGGTCCGGTCTCCACCGGCGCCTCGCTCCTGGAGTTCGAGGTCGTCCTCGACGTCGGCCGCGGCTGACCGGTACCGGCCACCGGCTGCCGGCTACCGGCTACTGGGCGTCGTCCTCCGGCACGGTGTCCCCGCCGGGCCCGTCTCCGACGATGTCCTGCTCCTCGGCGACCGACTCGTCCGCCGGCTCGTCGGCCACCTCCGAGAGGTCGAGGGCGGGAGGGACCTCGTCGCTGTGCTCGCTCATGACCCGTCGGTGCCCCGCGCGGCCCCCGGCGAACCGCCGCAGCCGGCTCAGCCGACCTGCCGGCCCTGCCCCTCCCAGTACTGCGCGCGCAGCTTGAACTTCTGCAGCTTCCCCGTCGCGGTGCGGGCCAGCTCCTCGCGGAACTCCACCGACGTCGGCGCCTTGTAGCCGGCGGCCTTGTCCTTGCACCACGCGATCAGCTCCTCCTCGGTGGCGGAGGAGCCCTCGGCGAGGACGACCAGGGCCTTGATCGTCTCCCCCCACTTCTCGCTCGGGACGCCGATCACGGCGACCTCGGCGACCGCGGGGTGGGAGAACAGGACGTCCTCGACCTCGATGGAGGAGACGTTCTCCCCGCCGGTGATGATCACGTCCTTCTTCCGGTCCGAGATCGTCAGGTAGCCGTCCTCGCCGATCGTGCCGCCGTCGCCGGTGTGGAACCACCCGTCCGCGAGCGCGGTGGCGCTCTCCTCCGGCTGCTCCCAGTAGCCGTCCATCACGACGTTCGACCGGGCGAGCACCTCGCCCTCGGGACCTGTCGAGAGCCGTACGCCGAGGGCGGGCGCGCCGGCGCGGACCAGCCTGGCCGCGCGGTCGTCGGTGGACAGCCCGTCCCACTCGCTCCGCGTCCGGTTGACCGTCAGCAGCGGCGAGGTCTCGGTGAGGCCGTAGATCTGGATGAACTCCCAGCCGAGCTCCTCCTCGACCCGTGCGACGGTCCGGGTCGGCGGCGGGGCGCCGGCCACGACGATCCGGACCCGGTCGCGGCCGGGGACGTCGCCCTCCCAGGTGGGCAGGGCGTCCAGGACCGCCGCGACGACGGCGGGCGCGGCGCACATGATCGTCACCCCGTGGTCGCGCACCCGCCGGAGGATCTCGGCGCCGTCGATCTTGCGGATGACCACCTGCTTCACGCCGAGGCCGGTGGTCGCGAACGGCATCCCCCAGCCGTTGGCGTGGAACTGGGGAAGCGTGTGGAGGTAGACGTCGCGGTCGGTCAGCCCGGTGTGCAGGCCCATGGTCAGTGCGTTGACCCAGATGTTGCGGTGGGTGATCTGCACGCCCTTGGGCCGGGCGGTCGTGCCGGAGGTGTAGTTGATGCAGGCGGTGGCGTTCTCGTCCGGGTCCCACGGCCGGGGCGTGGCACCGGGTGCGGCGTACAGGTCCTCGTCGTGCCCGAGGGTGAACCGGTGCTCGGCGCCCACGCCGCCGAGCGCGTCCTCGAGCTCGGGGTCGACGTAGAGGGCGCGCGCGCCGGAGTGCTCGACGATGTAGCGCACCTCGTCGGGGCGCAGCCGGAAGTTCACCGGCACGAGCACCCGTCCGGAGCCGGCGACGCCGAAGAAGGAGCCGAGCAGCCGGGCGCTGTTGTGGCTGACCACCGCCACCCGCTCCCCGACACCGATGCCGAGCTCGTCGAGGTGGGCGGCCTGCCGGGCGGCGAGGTCGCCGAGCTCGCGGTAGGTCACCTCCCCCAGCGACGGCGCCGGCTGCTGCGGCTCGTCGACGACGCCGGTGCGGTCGGGGTAGACCGTCACGGCCCGGTCGATGAAGTCGGAGACGCTGAAGGGGACGAGCACGGGACCTCCTGGGCGGCGGGTACGGCGTGACGCCGGCCACTCTAGGCAGGCCTCCGGGGTCGCGCCCAGGGCGGTATTCCGAACCGGTCTCGGGGAACCGACGCCCCATGGACACCACCGACTTCAGCAAGCTCAAGCAGGCGGCCGGTCCCTTCGCCACCGCCTTCGTCGACGTCAGCCGCGGCACCGAGAACGGTGAGCACGAGCACGAGCTCCGGGTGCGCGCGGCGGGCGACCAGCTGCGCGAGCAGGGCGCCGACGACGCGGTCGTCGAGACCGTCGTCCGCGTCCTCTCCGAGCCCGGCGACCGGCCCGCGCCGGTCGGGCGGCTGGTGGTCGCGAACGCCGACGGCGTGGTGCTCGAGGAGGTCGCCTCGGTCCAGGTCGACCAGCCGGTCGCGACGTGGGGACCGCTCCCCGACCTCGCCGCCTGGATCGAGCACCGCGACAGCACCGTCTCGTTCGTGCTGGCGGTCGTGGACCACACCGGCGGCGACGTCGCGGTGCACGTCTCGGACGTGCCGACCGCACTGGAGGAGCAGAGCATCGAGGTCGACGACCAGCGCGCCGACGACATCAACAAGGTCTCCGTGGGCGGCTGGGCGCAGAAGCACTACGAGCTGCGGGCCGAGAACGCCTGGCGCGACAGCGCCGAGGAGGTCGTCGAGGCGGTCACCTCCCACATCCGCGCCGGCCACCGGCTCGTGCTGCTCGCCGGCGACCCGACGTCGAAGGGGATGGTCCGCGACAAGCTCGCCGGGACCGCGGCCGAGGTGGTCGAGCTCGGCACCGGCCAGCGCGCCGAGGACGGCGGCGACGAGGCGCTGCAGCAGGCCATCCGCGACGCGCTCATGGAGCAGGTCGTCCAGCGCCGCCTGGGCGTCGTCCACGAGCTCCGCGAGCGCCTCGGCCGCGGCGAGTCGGTGGCGACCGGGATCGACGACGTCGCCGACGCCTTCGTCCGCGGGCAGGTCGACACCCTCCTGCTCGACCCGACCGCGGCCGCCGAGCACGAGCTCGACCCCTCCCGGCACGAGGGCCTCAGCCTCGGCGACGGCGTGCCCCAGCAGCCGCTGCGCGCCGACCAGGCCCTCGTCGCCGCCGCCGTCCTCACCGACGCCGCGGTCGCGGTCAGCCCGCACCAGGCGATGGCCGGTGAGCCGGTCGCCGCGCTCCTGCGCTGGGACCAGCCCAGCGTCGGGACCCAGGAGGCCGGGTCGTGAGCAGCGAGGACCTCGGCGCCGAGCACGGCGCTCACACCCAGCCCGACACCGAGGGCGAGCAGCTGCCGCCGCCCGGGTCGGAGGACTCGGTCACCCGGCAGATGGGCCAGGAGCCCGACCACGGCGAGGAGAGCTACCGCGGGAGCGGCCGGCTCCAGGACAAGGTCGCGGTCATCACCGGCGGCGACTCCGGCATCGGCCGCGCGGTGGCCATCGCCTACGCCCGCGAGGGCGCCGACGTCGTGCTGGCCTACCTCGAGGAGGAGGACGAGGACGGCCGGGAGACGGCCCGTCTCGTGGAGGAGGCGGGGCGGCGCGCGATCACCGTCCCGGGTGACCTCACCTCCGAGGACGCGTGCCGGGAGCTGATCGACACCACCGTGCGCGAGCTCGGCCGGGTCGACGTGCTGGTCAACAACGCGGCGTACCAGATGTCCCAGCCGGGCGGGATCGCCGACATCACCACCGAGCAGCTCGACCGGGTGATGAAGACGAACCTCTACGCGATGTTCTGGCTGTGCAAGATGGCGCTGCCGCACATGCGCGAGGGGTCCTCCATCATCAACACCTCCTCGGTGCAGGCCTCCTCGCCGTCCGTGCCGCTGCTCGACTACGCGACCACGAAGGCCGGCATCGCCAACTTCACGCGCGGCCTGGCCGCGCAGCTCGGCGAGCAGGGCATCCGGGTCAACTCCGTGGCGCCCGGTCCGATCTGGACGCCGTTGATCCCGGCCACCATGCCGGAGGAGAAGGTCGAGACGTTCGGCCAGCAGACGCCGCTCGGGCGGGCGGGCCAGCCGGCGGAGCTCGCGCCGGCGTACGTCTTCCTGGCGTCCGCGGACGCCAGCTACATCACCGGCGAGGTCATCGCCGTGACCGGTGGGCAGCCCGTCACCGTGTGACGGACGCCCACCGGCCGGGTCGTGGGACGGGCCCCGCTCAGCGCGGCTGGGCGGGGTTCGTCGGCACTCCCTGCGACGGCGGGTTCATCGCCGGGCCCTCCTTGAGGCTCGCGGAGTCCTGCGAGCCCGACTGCGGCGCCTGACCGGCCTCCGGGGTGGCCGCGAGCGGCGAGCCGCCGGACGTCGGGGCGCCGTCGCGGACCGCGGCGAGCCGGTTCACCAGCAGCTGCACCACCTGCACGCGGTTCGCGTGCGCCTGCTCGTAGGCCAGCACCGCCTCGAGCGCGGCGCCGTCGAGCGAGCGGATCCGGCCCTCGAGCGAGCCGACCGGGAGGTGGTCGTAGTCGGGAAGGGGAAGCTGGTCGTGGTGCGGCACGTCAACCACGGGGACTCCTTCGTTCCGGGGACAGGTCCCCGTCGGGGTACCCGACGGCACCGGGGGCATCCCGATGAGAGTCCTCTCATGGGCCTCTCATCCACCACCCACCGTGCGGCAGGATCGTGGGCACCATGAGCCCGGTGTGGAAGTACCTCCTCGGCCTCGCCGTCGCGCTCCCCGTCGGGGGGTACGTCGCCGGGTCGCTCGTCGCCTCCAGCGCCGACGACCCCGCCCCGCGCGAGGTGATCGTCATCGAGGACGCGCCCTCGTCGCCGCCCTCCCCCGGCACCACGCTCAGCACCCGCCCGTCCCGGTCGGCGTCGCCGAGCCCCGACGACGACGGCACCGGCGACCGCAGCGGGTCCGGGGCCGGGTCAGGGGACGGCTCGGACGGCGGCGTGCCGGTCGTCAGCCCCCGGCCCGACGACCTCGAGGACGAGCCCGACGAGCAGGAGCCCGACGAGGACGAGCCCGACGAGGACGAGCGGGACGAGGACGAGCGCGGCGGCGGGGACGACGACTGAACGGCGTACCGCCTCCGCCCGGACCCCGTGCCCCGCGCACGGGGTTCTCCGTGCGTGCCCGGATCACCGCCACCGTGGCCGTGCTGGTGCTGGTGGCGCTCAGCGCCGCCGGGGCGATCGTGTACGTCGTGGAGTCCCAGCGGGTGCAGGCGCAGACCGTGGACGAGGTGGAGCAGGAGCTCGACGAGTTCGCCAAGCTGCGCGGGGACGGCATCGACCCCACGACCGGGCAGCCCTTCGCGACCATCCGGGCGCTGCTCGACCTGTTCCTCTCGCGCAACGTCCCGGACGACGACGAGGTGCTCATCGGCTGGGTCGGGGACGGACCGGTGGTGCGGTTCCCCGGCGACGACCCGCTCTACCGGGACCCGGACTTCCTCGCCGCGGTGCGCCCCCTGGTCACCGCCGGCGGCTCGACCCGCGTCGACACCGCCCAGGGCCGCGTGCTGGTCGCCGCGCAACCGGTCCGCCAGGACGACCGGCGGGGCGCGCTGCTCGTGGTCGTCTACCTCGACGAGGACCGCGCCGAGCTGCTCGACACGATGCGGACCTACGTCGTGGTCGCAGGCCTGCTGACGTTCCTCGTCGTGGCGGCGGCCGCGTGGCAGTCCGGGCGCCTGCTGGCGCCGCTGCGCGTCCTGCGGGAGACCGCGGACGAGCTCCGCGAGACCGACCTGTCACGCCGGATCCCCGAGTCGGGCAACGACGACATCACCGCGCTCACGCGCACGCTCAACGGCATGCTCGACCGGCTGGAGACGGCCTTCGCCGACCAGCGCCGGTTCCTCGACGACGCCGGTCACGAGCTGCGCACGCCGCTCACCGTGCTGCGCGGCCACCTCGAGCTGCTCGACGTCCACGACCCGGTCGACGTCGCCGAGACCCGCGCGCTGCTCCTCGACGAGATCGACCGGATGGCCCGCCTGGTCGGCGACCTGATCCTGCTGGCCAAGTCCGACCGTCCCGACTTCGTCATGCCCACCGAGGTCCCGCTCGGCGAGCTCACCGAGGACGTGCTCGCCAAGGTGCGCGGTCTCGGCGACCGCGACTGGCGGCTCGACGGCACGGCCGACGTCGTCGCGCGCGTCGACGGCCAACGGCTCACCCAGGCCCTCCTCCAGCTCGCCGACAACGCCGTCAAGCACACCGGACCCGGGGACGTCGTCGGCATCGGCTCGTCGTACGACGCCGGGCGGGTGCTGCTGTGGGTGCGGGACACGGGCCCCGGCGTCCCGGAGGCGGACCGCCGGACGGTCTTCGAGCGGTTCGGCCGCAGCCGGGTGCCTGCGGGCGACGAGGGGTTCGGCCTCGGGCTCTCCATCGTCCGGGCGATCGTCGCCGCCCACGGCGGGACCGTCACCGTGGAGGACGCCAGCCCGACGCCCCCGCACGGCGCCCGCTTCCTGGTCTCGCTCCCCCGGTCCGTCGTCGTCGAGGAGGTCCCGTGGCCCGCATCCTGATCGTGGAGGACGAGGCCCGCATCGCGTCGTTCCTCGCCAAGGGCCTGCGGGCCGACGGCCACCAGGCCACCGTCGTCGACGACGGGCGCGCCGGGCTCGACGAGGCGCTGTCGGGCGCCCACGACCTGATGGTGCTCGACCTCGGCCTGCCCGGGATGGACGGCCAGGAGGTCCTCGAGCTGCTGCGCGCCCAGGGCTCCCGGATGCCGGTCGTCGTGCTCACCGCGCGGGACTCGGTGACCGACACCGTCACCGCGCTCGAGGGCGGTGCGGACGACTACATGCCCAAGCCGTTCCGCTTCGCCGAGCTGCAGGCCCGGATCCGGCTGCGGCTGCGCCAGGCCCAGGAGCAGGCCGGCCCGGGCGCGGCGGCGCGGGACTCGGTCGAGGCCGGTGGCGTGCGCCTCGACCTGCGCACCCGTCGCGCGACGGTCGCCGGCGCGGAGCTCGACCTCTCGGCCCGCGAGTTCGCGCTGGCCGAGATCTTCATGCTCAATGCGGGCCAGGTGCTCTCCCGCGAGCAGCTGCTCGACCACGTGTGGGGCTTCGACTTCGACCCCGGCTCCAACGTCGTCGACGTGTACGTCGGCTACCTGCGCCGCAAGCTCGGCGCCGCGACGATCGTCACGGTCCGCGGCATGGGGTACCGCTTCGAGCGCTGACCCGGTGCCCCTCCGGGTACGGTCCGCCCGTGCCCACCCGCAGCGAGCGGCTCGACGCCCTCCCCTTCACCCGCGAGCACGGTCGTCTCGTCGTCGGCTCCGGCGTCGGCTGGGCGCTCGACGCCATGGACGTCGGCCTGATCAGCTTCGTGATGGCGGCGCTGGCCGTGCAGTGGGACCTCGGTCCCACGACCCTGTCGTGGATCGCCAGCATCGGCTTCGTCGGCATGGCCGTCGGCGCCACGCTCGGTGGCCTCCTGGCGGACCGGTTCGGCCGGCGCCAGGTCTTCGCGATGACGCTGCTGGTCTACGGGCTCGCGACCGGCGCCGCCGCGCTGTCCTGGTCGGTCGGTGCGCTGCTCGTCTTCCGCTTCCTCATCGGCCTCGGCCTCGGCGCGGAGCTCCCCGTCGCCAGCACGCTGGTGAGCGAGTACGCCCCCGCCCGCATCCGGGGCCGCGTCGTCGTCGCGCTCGAGTCCTTCTGGGCGGTGGGCTGGGTCGTCGCGGCCCTGATCGGCTACTACGTCGTGCCGCAGTCCGACGACGGCTGGCGGTGGGCGCTGGCGATCGGCGCCCTGCCCACGGCGTACGCCGTCGTGGTGCGGCGCGGCCTGCCGGAGTCGGTGCGCTTCCTCGAGCGTCGCGGACGGCACGAGGAGGCGGAGGCGGCCGTCCGCCGGTTCGAGGCGGCGGCGGGCGTCCCGGCCCCACCGCCGACCGCCGTCGAGCCGGCGACCACCGCCGCTCCCCCGGCGACGCCCGGACCGCTCGCGGTCTGGGAGCGCCCCCACGCCGGCCGCACGGCCGCGCTGTGGGCCGTCTGGTTCGGGGTGAACTTCTCCTACTACGGCGCCTTCATCTGGATCCCGTCCCTGCTGGTCGCCGACGGGATGGACCTGGTGCGGTCCTTCGGGTTCACCCTCGTCATCACCCTGGCGCAGCTGCCGGGGTACGCCGCCGCCGCGGTGCTGGTGGAGCTCTGGGGCCGCCGGGCCACCCTCTCGACGTTCCTCGTGGGCTCGGCCGTCTCGGCGGTGCTGTTCGGGCGCGCCGACAGCGAGGCCGCGATCATCGCGGCCGGCATGGCGCTGTCGTTCTTCAACCTCGGCGCCTGGGGCGCGTTGTACGCCGTGACCCCCGAGGTCTACCCCACCGGCCTCCGCGCGACCGGCGCCGGCGCGGCTGCCGGCTTCGGACGGATCGCCTCGGTGCTCGCCCCGCTGTCGGTGCCGTGGCTGCTCGACGCCGGCACCGGCACCACCGGCCTGTTCGTCGTGTTCGCGGCGTTCTTCGCCGTCGCCGCCGCCGCCACCTGGGGACTGCCCGAGCGCGCCGGCGACGCGCTCAGCGACGCCTGAGCGCGACTGTCCCGGCTGTCGGTCCATCAAGGGATGCAGGGAAGCGCGCCGCCCGGCGGTTCGCCTGCATCCCTTGGTGGACCGCCACTTCCCCAGATGCGCTCACCCGGGGAGGCGACGGGTCGTCTGCATCCCTGGATGAACCGGCGGCCGTCGAGCAAAACGCCCTCAGCGCGTCCGGAACCCCGCCAGCCGCGCACGGGGCAGGCGGTCCAGCACCGGCTCGAGCGCCTCGGCGACCTCGTGCGGCAGCGGTCGGTGGGCCGGGTCGCGCTCGAGCATCGCGGCCACCACCTTGACCACCTCGTGCGGGGTCCGGTCCGGCAGCGGCCGAGGGTCGGCCCACACCTGGGGGTAGCGGTCCCGGACGTCCCGGGCGTCGAGGTCGCCGTGGTCGAAGGGGCGGTGGCCGGCGACCGCCTCGAACAGGGTGGCGCCCAGGCCCCAGACGTCGCTGGCGTGCCCGGGGGTCCCGGTGCGCGGCGGCTCGGCCTGCTCCGGTGAGAGGTAGGCGTCGGTGCCGATCGGCGAGGTGAGCGCCGCGGCGTCCCCGACCCGCCGGGCGACCGACAGGTCGATCAGCCGTGCGGGAGCGCCCATGATCACGTTGCTCGGCTTGATGTCCAGGTGGGTCCACCCGAGGTGGCGCAGGTAGTGGAGCGCCGAGGCCACCTCGATGGCCAGCGGCAGGTACTGCTGCTCCTGGAGCGGCCCGTAGCGCCGCACCAGCGTCGACAGCCGCGGGCCGTCCACCTGCTCCAGAACGACGTGCGGCCGCTCCCCGTCGAACCGGTGGCGCAGGCCGCGCACGACCACCGGGTGGTTGACGGTCGCCAACGCCTCGACCTCGCGGCGCAGGCCGCGCAGCGCCGAGGCGTCGGCGACCAGCCCGGGACGCACGACCTTGACGACCACCGGCGCGTAGGTGATCTCGTCGAAGGCGAGGAACGCCTCGTACGACGAGCCGCCGCCGAGCAGCTTCACGGCGGTCAGCTCGGGGGTGATCGCGTCCCCCTCGGTCAGGTGCCAGCTGTCCCGGGCCATCGGTCAGCGACCCCGCGTGTCGTTGCGCGAGGCGTCGTTCGTCTTGTTCTTGCTCCAGTCGCGGGTCCGGTCGCCGCCGTCCCGCGTCCAGTCCCGGGTCAGGTCGCTGCGGCTCTTGTCCCGGTCGCGGCTGACGTTCGTGAACCGGCTGTTGGTGCCGTCACGGGTCGACTTGCTCACCCCGGTGCCGGTGTTCGTCCGCGTGTCGTCGTTGGTGTCGTCGTCATCGTCGTCGTCGACGGTCATCACGACGTCGGGGTTGTCGTCCTTGCGCTGGAACGCGGTCCCCCGGTCGTCGCGCTCGTCGTCGGCGAACGCCACGGGCGCTCCCCAGGTGATCAGCCCGGCGCTCACGCCGCCCGCGACCGCCAGGACCCCGGTCCTCACCAGCTTGCTCATGTCTCGTCCTCTCGTCGGTGTCGTGCTGACGAGAAGGACTCTGCGGCCCGCGAGTGAGGTCACCGTGAGCCGCGGATGAGAGCGCCCTCATGGAGTGCCTTGACCGGACGGGGGGGCGCGACCGGGCCCCGGGGGCGCCAGCAGCGGTAGGCACCCCCGGGTCCCGCGAGGAGCGGCGCCATGGGGTAACGCCGAACACCTCCGACGCTACGACCGTCCGGCCCCCGGCTCATCCCCGGAATCGGGGAGGTGGCGGGCCACCACGCAGGGCGTCCGGCGCCGGTCGGTCACGACGCGCGGGCGGCGTCCTCGTCGGCCAGCCAGGTCACGAGCAGCTCGGGCTCCCACGCGAGCGCCTGGTCGACGTGCTCGGCGCACGCCAGCAGGTCGACGGGGTCCATGGGCACCAGCGCGACGGGAGCCAGCGGGCAGTCCTCGCCGTACTCGCACTCGGGCATGACCCCAGCGTAGGCCGCCGCCGGTCACCCGTCACCGGCCGCCTGGGACGCCGTGCAAGCCGTGGAAGCCGGGCGCGGCCCTGGACGCAGGTGGCTCCAGGACCGCGCAGGCGCCCCGCCGGTGACTCCCCCCACGGGCCCCCGGCCGGGGCACCAGGAGGACGTTCGGAGCGGGTCGCCGTCCGGATGGGTCACGTGCGGGCGCCGGGCGGGAAGCGCGGCTCCATCGGCAGCAGGCACGCCTCCCGCACCCACTTCGTCACCACCGACCAGGGCAGCTCGCCGCCCCCGACCGCGAACGTCGTCAGGCCCTCCCACCGGGGCTCCCGGTGGCCGGCGACCTGCCGCCACTCCAGCAGGATCCCTGGCGCGACCGGGCCGCGGAACGCCGTCGACTCGTTGACCCACACCGGCACCGGGCGGCTCGTGTCCATCCGGTCCCGGTCGCTCGCGCCCATGCCGCCGGACGCTAGGCGGGCGCACCGACGGTGCCGCGCGCGCGGATGGTGGGCGCAGAGGGGATCGAACCCCCGACCACCTCGTTGTAAGGAATGGCCTGTTATGCGCTGTGCTGACCTGCGGTTACGCGGTGACTTCGCGAACACTGTGCATCGAACTAGGTGGTCACCGCCGAGTCGGGAACCGCCAGTCGGCTACGTGGTCGCCGGCCGGCACGTACTGAAGGAGTACCGGCTTCACCTTCGTCGGGGTCTGCAGCGCGAGCCAGCCCTTCACACAGTCCCCCGGACCCAGCTCTCGGAGATCGGGGTAGCGCGGCAGCGGGAAGTCGCTCATCGACAGGCCGACGCTCGGCCAGGTGTTGTTGCGCGCATCTGCGACGACGAAGTCGTCGGCATAGGCCGACTGGACGCCGAAGTCGTCAAGCACGGCCCCCTTGTCCACGCAGGTCCGCAGCCGGACACCGATGAACCGCGCGCCCGGTTCGGGCTGACTGCCGTACTCCGGCGGGTAGGGGTCGCGGATCTCGAGGACGGTGGTCGACATGACGCTCCCCCGCCGGGTCTCTCCCACCTCCAGCGCGTACTCGCCGGTGTCGGGCGCGAACGGCTCACGTGTCGGGCTTGCCGCCTGCGACTCGGGCGCCGGCGGCTCGCTGGACGCCGGTGACGTCGCCGTTCCCGACGACTCCGTGTAGGAATCGCTGCCTCCGCAGGCCGTCAGCGCGACGGCGGCCAGCATCGTCGACGCGAGGAGCTTCTTCATCTGCATCCCTCAGTGGTGGTGGCGGTGCTCGAGCTGCCGCTCGAGGTGGGCGCGTTCGTCTTCGGTCAGGTCGGCGAGCCGCGCCTGGAGTGTGGGCACATCGACGCGGAGCTCCTCGGCGGCGTCCTCGATGTACTCCGCCCAGCGCAGCGCACGCTCGAGCTCGTCGAGGGTGATGAGCCGGCGCGCGGACTCCCGGCGTACGGCGGCCTCTTCGCGTGGCTTCATCCATCTCGGGACGTCGCCGCGCTCGTCGTGCACGAGCTCGTGGGCGATGACGCAGCGACGTTCCTCGAACGGCATCGAGTAGCGGAGGGTGATCGTGCGGGTGGTGAAGTCGATGCATCCACGCTTTCCGCGGTGGATCCACTCCAGCTTCACCTCGGGGCGGTTCGAGAGCTCCCGCCAGGGGTTCCACGGCTGCTGCATGCGGCGACCGTAGGTAAAGCCGCCGACACCGGTCCGGGAGCCGGCGGGCTCAGGGGTGGTTGAGCGGGTCGTCATCGTCGCCCGGGTCGTCGTCCTCGTCGTACGCCGCCTGGCCCTCGGGGAGCGCCTGCTCGATCACTCGGAGGCGCCGAGCTTCCTGCGCCTCGCTGCGCGAGATCGCGCGCGGACGGGTGGCCTTGGGCTCGTCCTCGGCGCTGGTCTCGCCGGCCTGGAGGATCGCGTCTATGACGGAGAGCACGACTTGGCGCTGTTGGTCGTCGAGTCGGTCGGCGCGGGTGGGGAGGGTGAAGCGGCCGAGCCGCGGGCGGATCTTGGCGGCGGTGTAGACGTCCTCGATGGGGACGTCGAGCATGGTGGCGAGCGCGCTCGCGGTCGCGTCGGAGATGCGGGAGTGCCCGTTGCGGATGCGGCGGAAGACCTCGTAGGTCGGCGGCGGGCCGAGCTGCTCCTCGCCCGTCTCGACGCGCTCGGCGTTGCGGTCGTTCGTCGAGTCGAGCAGGCGTTGGTACGCCTCGCGGAGGCTGATGTTCTCGCCACGTCCACGGCGCTTCCCCATCTCTCGGAGTCTGCGCTCCATGAGGTCCTGGAGCGTCTCGTTCACGTCGCTCAAGGTGGGGCCTTCCCGTTTGGCTTGTACAACGCGGTGCCGTGAACGACAGCGCTGTAAGCACAAGTCACAAGTAGCAATGGACGTCGCGGGTCGGGCGTGACCTGCGAAGACATTCCAGCGGATCGCTTGTACAACTCACAACTGGTTGCTACCGTCTCGCGTTGTAGTTGTAATCGAGATGCAGGAGGCGCACCATGAGCACACGAATCCGACGCCGGCCTCGGCCGCCGATCCCTGAGGTGTGGATGTACGTCATCGACCCGAACAAGCTGAAGCGCCGGCGGCGCGAGAAGGGCCTCACGCAGGGCCAGCTCGCGGTCTTCGGTCGGTGCACCCAGCAGTACGTGTCGCTGCTGGAGTCCGGTCGCGACCGGGACTGCAGCGAGGACATCGCGCTGCGGATCGCGAAGGCGCTCGACGTGACCCTGGAGGACTACTTCGAGGCCCGCGAGGTCGTTCGCACGTCCGCTGTTGCTACTGCCTCCCGAGGCGGTAGTGCAGCGTGAGCGACCGCAAGCAGATCGCGAAGATCGCCGCTCGCACCCGGTGGGCGAACACCGAGGACCGGTCGGCTGCGACCCAGGCCGCGCGGGACGCGATGGCCCGGAAGTTCGAGGACCAGGTCGACCCCGAGCGGAAGCTCCCGGCCGACGAGCGCGCGATCCGCGCCGAGTCCGCGCGCCGCGCGCACTACCAGCGCCTGGCGCTCAAGTCGGCGCAGTCGCGCCGCGCCAAGCGCATCGCCTGAACAAGCCCAGAACAGCCGCAGGGTCCGGCATCTCGCCTGGCAGCGACCGGACCCCACGAACGAGAGGAAGCGTCTCATGACCGAGACGAACCAGACCACCAACACCCACCACCGCAAGCGCGCCGCCATGGTCGCCGGGCTCCGCGCCTTGGCCGACGACATCGAGCGGTCCACCGCCCTGCTTCCCACCCACGTGCCGGTCGCGCAGTGGCTCATCTTCGGCGACCAGAACCAGAAGGAGACCGCGGCTCAGGTCGTCCGGTCCCTCGGCGGCCACTGGGACAAGGGCCGACGTCACGGCGGCGGCGACCTGTTCGACTTCACCAAGGAGTACGGCGGTGGAGTCCGCGCCGAGGTTGTCGTCGACCGCGACGAGGTCTGCGAGCGCGTGGTTGTCCGCACCGAGACCGTCACCATCCCCGCCACCGACCTGCAGGTCATCGAGCCCCAGCCCGAGCGCACCGAGACCCGCGAGGTTGTCGAGTGGCGCTGCGCCCCGCTACTGACCGACACCGCACCGTCCGACGAGGACGAGGACCCCACGCCCATCGAGCAGTGGGAAGTCACCACCCCCGCGGCCGTCTACGCCACCGGCGACGAGCTCGAGGAGCCGACCCGATGAGCACCGTCCGGGACCAGCTCATCGAGCGGCAGTCCACCGACGTCCTCGTCGCGCTCGTCCAGCACATCCGCGACCAGGGCCTCGGCACCCCGCTCGCCATCACCCCGCCGTCGTCGGCCCTCCCCTACTTCTCCCTCGCGATCGCGCACTACTCGCTCGACGCCTGGCTCGCCTCCCCCCTCGTCGAGGTCCTCGACACCGAGACCGCCCCCTCGGGGAACCGCCGCCACGAGCACATCACCGTGACCATCCGGTTCGCCGGCCTCATCCCCATCCGACTCGTCACCACCCGCACCACCCTGCAGGCGGTGCCGGCATGAGCGCCTACGACTGGTCCTGCGTCGCGCTCATCGCCGGCGCGATCGTCGCGATGTCGATCTACGTCTACGTCGTCGACCCGGCCCGCCAGGAGCGGAAGCACCGCGAGCAGGCCGAGGACCAGGTCGCGCTCGCCCGCGCGACCGGCGTCCTCTCCCCCGACCACACCGAGTGCCACGGCGGCTGCGGTCTCGTCCTCTGCCTCGACGACGTCACCTGCCCCGGCCACGCCGTCACCGAGTGCACCCACCACGGGCTGCTCTGCGGCGACTGCCGTCTCGCCGACTGCACCGACTGCCGACTCGACGCCGCTCACGACGCGGGGGTGCTGGGATGACCACCGACACCCGCTGGGCTGTGCCCGCCGACGCGTTCCTCACCGGCGGCCCCGTCGTCGCCGACGACCACGACGCGCTCGTCGACCTCGTCGACGCCGGCCTCTTCTACTGCGGTCGCTCGTTCCGCCACGCCCGCCACGAGGTCACCAAGGACGGCCGCGACCTGTGGTGCTCGGGGCGCCGGTTCGGCGACGCCCGGCCGACGCCGAAGCACCGTGCGACCGCGCGGGTCGTGCACCGGTCGTACCCGCTCGACTTCCAGCCCCGGCACTGCGCCGGCACCAGCTGCCTCGGTCACGCCCACCCTGGCGAGCCGCAGCTGCCGGTGTGGGGCCCGGCCGGGCAGGACGTGATCCCGTGAGCGCCCCGGACGAGCACGAGATGACCGGCCCGCTGCGGATCCACGGCGACGACGTCCCCGTCGTCACCGGCCGACCGATGGACCACAAGGCCCAGCCGAAGAAGAAGGACAAGGGCCCCATCCCCGCACGGCAGGGGAACGGCTACTACGCCGACCACGCCACCGGCGACCGCCTCCGCTCCGTCACCACCATCCTCTCCGGCGGCGTTCCCAAGCCCGCGCTCGTCCACTGGGCCGGGAACACCTGCACCGACGCCGCCATCGAGGCGCTCCCCCTCCTGGTCGCCGCGTCGCGCCGGCCCGAGCAGCTCGCCGAGCTGCGGAACTGGATCACCCGGGCGCACACCCGGAAGAAGGACGAGCGCGCCGAGGTCGGGTCCGCGGTCCACGCGATCATCGAGTCCCGCCTCCTCGGCACCCCCCTGCCCGCGTCGGTCACGGTGGCCGGCCAGGAGTGGGCGTTCGACGGGCCGGAGCTCGCGCCGTTCATCGAGCAGTTCGCCCGCATGGAGGCCGAGTGGCGTCCGCGGTGGACGGCCTCGGAGATGGTGGTGGCGAACGCCGAACACGGCTGGGCCGGGACGTTGGACTACACGATCGCCGCGGATGGGCTGATCGGCGACATGCTCCGCGCCCGCGGGTACGTCGTCGACCCGGCCGGCGACCTGATGGGCGACACGAAGACCGGCGGCGAGTGGGACCGGATCACGTCCGGTGGTCACGTGCACGGGGTCTACCCGGAAGCCGGGCTGCAGATGTCGGCGTACCGGAAGGCGAAGGTCGCGTGGCTGCGTGACGGGTCGCGGGTGCCGATGCCGGCGACCGCTGAGGTGGGCGTGATCCTGCACCTCCGGCCGGAGGGCTACCGGCTCTACCCGGTGCGGTGCGGGGAGCTGGAGTACTCCTACTTCCGGCACGCGCAGATGGTCGACGAGTGGTCCTCGCGGATCGCGTCGGCTCGGGCTGATGCCCCGGTGATCGGTGGGGCGCTGGTGCCGCCGGCTGCCCGTGGGGCGGTGGCCTGATGAAGACCCAGGCCGACCTTCTCGCCGCGCTCGGCGGCGCCGTCGACCGAGCGCGCGACGCCGCCCGCCAGGCCGACACCGACGAGGTTCTCGTGTGCTTCGTCGGCACTTGCGACAAGCCAGCTCAGCCCGAGCACACCCCGTGCTGCTCATCCACGTTCCACGGCAAGGCCTTCTGCTGCGAGCACTACTGCCGCGCTCACTTCGTCGAGGCCCACCCGTGCTCTCCCGACTCCCACGCAGCGGCGAAGGCCGCCCAAGTCCCGACCACGAAGGACTGACCCATGCCCATCCTCGACATCCAGAAGCGAGCCCGCGAGCTCGGCCGCATCCGCATCGGCCAGGTCGTGCCCACCAGCAACGGCAAGACCCGCCCCGAGAAGCTCGACCGCTTCCGCCTCACCTCCCACTCCCGCCCCCTCCTCGAGAAGGTCGCCGAGCTCTACGGCGGCGAAGTCGCCGAGTGGCAGCCCCAGGGCGGCGGCACCAAGGCCTGGGAGGTCATCACCGACTCCAAGCGCCTCCCCATCATGGTCCCCCCGCAGCCCGTCACCCAGTGGTACGAGTACTGGACCGGCGGCGGCTGCAAGCACCGCTGCGACGGCCACACCAACGTCCTCACCGACGAGCTCTGCGACCCCGAGGACTTCGGCCACCAGGAGGCCATCAAGCGGCCCACCACCCGCCTCAACGTCGTCCTCCGCGACGTCGAGGGCATCGGCGTGTGGCGCCTGGAGACCCACGGCTTCAACGCCGCCGTCGAGCTCCCCGACGCCGCCGAGTTCCTCGCGGCCGCCGGCGGCTACGTCAACGGCTGGGTCTCCCTCGAGCCCCGCACCAGCAAGGCCGAGGTCCCCGACCGGCAGAACGGCGGGACGAAGATCCAGACCCGCCACTTCCACGTGCCGATCATCGAGATCGACGTGACCCCGTCCGAGCTGATGGCCGGGCGTGGCCGCGTCGCGACCCCGGCGCTCGCGGGCCCGGTGCCCGGCCCGGCCGCGCTGCCGGCAGGTGGGCCGGCCGCGGTCGTCAACCCGTACGTCGAGTACCACCGCCAGGTCGAGGCGGCCGTGTCCCTCGACGCACTGTCTTCGATCTGGGAGGCCGCGCGGGCGCAGAACCTGGTCGGCCCGACGGCGAGCGCGACGCCCGAGGCGGCCGCGTTCCTCGACGCGTTCAAGGCCCGGGCGCAGGCGGTGAAGCCGCCCGCGGCCGAGCCGGCCCCGGCCGCCGCTGCCGAGCCGCAGCCCGACAAGGAGGGCGCCTACGAGGCCGAGGTCGTCGAGGAGGACACCCCGTTCCCCGACCCGGGCGCCGACGTCCAGGCCGGCGCGGACGCCGACGCGATCTGGTACCAGGCCGTCAAGGCCGGCGGTGAACGCGGCATGGGTCTCTCGGCCGTGGTCGACGACTTCAAGGCCCGGATGGGCGGGCTGCTCCCCGACGACGCCTCGGCCGAGGAGCTGCAGCACTACCTGGGCCTGCTCACCGCGGGGGTCGCCGCGTGAGCGCCCTGAAGTGGCACGAGGGGAACCTCACCGCCTTCGACACCGAGACTACCGGCCTCGACTTCGACAACGACCGATTCGTCACCGCCTCCATCGTCCACCGCATCCCCGGCCAACGACCCCGCACCATCTCCTGGCTCCTCGACCCCGGCATGGACATCCCCGCCGAGGCAGCCGCCGTGCACGGCTGGACCAACGACCGCCTCCACGCCCGCCTGGCCGGCGCCGAGGCCATGCGCATCACCGCCGCCGGCGACCAGCCCATGGCCCGCGACGGCGCCCTCTTCGAGATGGCCGCCCAGTGCGCCACCGCCATGCACATCGAGACCCCGCTGGTCGTGCACAACGCCGCGTTCGACCTCTCGATGCTCGAGGCCGAGCTCGTCCGCGCCGGCATCGACCCGCTCTCCTCCCGGCCGTCCGGGATCCGCGGCGTCGTCGACCCCTTGGTCATCGAGAAGCAGTACGACCCCTACCGCAAGCAGTGCTACAAGAAGGCCCCCGACGGCACGGCGTGCGACCAGGAGAACCGGGTCCACGTCTGCGGGGGCTGCCGCGGCGGGAGGACGAAGTGCGGCGGTTGCGGGTCGACCGACCGGACCCTGACGTCGCTGTGCGCGCACTACCGGATCGTCCACACTGGCGCCCACGACGCGACGGCGGACGCGCTGGCGTGCATCCGGCTGCTGGGCCGGCTCGCGGCGGACTGGCCGGAGATCGCCCGGTGGAAGCTGCCGACGCTGCACCGCTACCAGGCGGACTGGCGGCGCGAGCAGCAGGCCGGGCTGGCGTCGTTCTTCCGGAAGGTCGGGAAGTCCGAGGAGGCCGCGTCGGTCGAGGCCAGCCAAGGGTGGCCGGTGCAGACGTCGGTCGCACAGCAGCTGGGTTCAGCGGGTGCAGCGTGACGACGGCCCATGTTCAGTTCGCTGGGCCGTCTTCGAAGTCAAGCGGGGGGAGCGTGTCGTACACGCCGGGCTCGGTACGGAGGAAGGCCAAAGACCGCGCGTTCACGTGGGTGGCCACCCGACGGATGGTTGCCTTCGGGAGCTCGAAGTCCTCGCCTTCCGGTTTGGGCTTGATCGAAGCCATCAAGTACTCGCTCGCCGTCAGAAGATCGCCCGACAGACGCTTGGATTGCCGAGCCGCCTTGGCTTCCACCACGGTTATCTCGCTGTACAGGTCGGCGAGCATCTCGCCCCACTCGGCGTTCGTTCGACTCGCGTGGCTGCGGAGCCGCACGTGTGATGTGAGCGCGTGCAAGCGGGCCACTGCCTCCCGCAACTCCGTACTCGCAATCAATGCGCGCTCGTGCGCGCGGGCTTCACTCGACAGCTCCCGTTCATGCGCCAGCGCTGCACGAGAGATCTGCATCTCGTGCTCAAACTGGGTGGCTTGCTGCTGCCGAGCGTGCTTAAGCGTTCTTGCGAACTGCCAGCGCTGCACCAGCAGAGTGGCAACTACTGCAAGGCCGCCAATGACGCCCCCAGCAAATCCATCGAGCCCGTACTGCAACCACCAGTCGCCCGTGAAGAAGCCGGGCGTCGACTGGCGTGCCGGTTCTAGGGGCTGGGTTGAGACCACCATCCGCAACGTCACGGCCGGGACCGTACGCGGTCGCTCCGACAACGTCGCGCAATCCGCCCACGCCGTCGGCGGCGGCCGGCCGTGACATCCCTGCGCGCCTGGCTCGCCGACGTCCTCACCGGCCCCGGCTGCCCCTACCCCGCCTGCGGCCACCGCGCCCGCGGCCACCGCGCCCTCGCCCGTCACATGGAACGGACCCACCCATGACCACCACCGCCATCCCCGGACGCCTCGGCATCCGCGTCCTCGGCCTCCCCATCCCCCAAGGCTCCAAGACCGCCGTCACCCGCAAGGGCCGACCCGCGCTCATCGACGCCAACGCCGCCACCCTCGCCCCCTGGCGCGACCAGGTGAAGCTCGTCGCCGAGGACACCTGCCGCTACCACGACACCATCACCGGCCCCGTCCGCGTCTGGGTCCGATTCACCTTCGAACGGCCCCCCTCCCACTACCGCACCGGCCGCAACGCCCACCTGCTCAAGGACAGCGCCCCCCGCTACCCCGGCCGCGCATGCGGCGACGTCGACAAGCTCCAGCGCGCCGTCTTCGACGCCCTCACCGACGCCGCCGTCTGGGCCGACGACACCCAGGTCGTCGACGTCCGCGCCCGCAAGTTCTACGCCAGCGAGGACGAGGTCGCCCTCCCCCAGGCCGGCGTCGACATCGTCATCGAGGAGATCGCCTGATGGCCACCAAGCTCGCCCAGGTCCGCGTCACCGCCGTCGCTGCCGGCACAGGCCACCTCATCACCTGCAGCCAGTGCGCGCTCTCCGAGACCCGCGGCCTCCGCTCCGAGGCCGACCAGCTCGCGGTCGACCACCAACGCAGCCACGTTCGCTCCACCGCAGCCAGCCAGCACGACGGGTTGGCTCTCCGATGACGCTCACCATCACCGACCTCTTCTGTGGCGGCGGCGGCTCCTCGACCGGCGCGATCCAGGTGCCCGGCGTCGAGATCCGCATCGCCGCGAACCACTGGCAGCTCGCCGTCGACGTCCACAACCGCAACCACCCCGACGCCGACCACGCCGCGGTCGACCTCCACGAGGAAGACCCCCGCTACTTCCCCCGCACCGACATCCTCTGGGCCTCCCCCGAGTGCACGAAGTGGTCCCAGGCCTCGGGCGGGAAGTACGCCTCGGTCTCCGTCGAGGCAAACCTGCTCGACCTGCTCGACCCCGAGCTCGTCGACGAAGACCCGGAGACCGCGATCGTCCAGCGCTCCCGGCTCCTGATGTTCGACGTGCTCCGGTTCGCCGAGCACCACCGCTACGCCGCGATGGTCATCGAGAACGTCGTCGACATCGCCACGAACCCGAAGTACGCCGAGGCGTGGACGCTGTGGAAGAAGAGCCTGCGGAACCTCGGCTACGACTTCCGGGTCGTCTCGCTGAACTCGATGCACGCCCAGGCGCACGGCGACCCGGCGCCGCAGTCCCGCGACCGGCTCTACATCGTGTGCTGGCTCCGCGGCAACCGCGCGCCGAACATCGACGCCGTCCTCCGCCCGCTCGCCTGGTGCCCCACCTGCACCGAGGTCGTCGAGTCGCAGCAGGCATGGAAGAACGCCCGCACCGTCGGCAAGTACCGCTCGCAGTACGTCTACGTCCACGGCACCTGCGGCACCACCGTCGAGCCCGGCTACCTCCCGGCCGCGGCCGCCATCGACTGGTCGTTGGCCGGCACCCGGATCGGCGACCGAGCGAAGCCGCTCGCGGACAAGACCCGCCGCCGGATCGCGGCCGGGATCGCGCGGTACTGGTCGCCGTTCCACATGGATTCCGGCGGTAACCAGTACGACGCCGCCGACCCGAAGCACCCCTCGTTCAGCGACCCGAACGCCTACTACCGCACCTGGTCGACCCACGACGTCCTGCGGACGCTCCACACGATGGAGTCGAAGGCGCTCGTCGTGCCGCTCGAGGGTCGCGCCGGCGACCGGGTCAACAGCGCCGACCGGCCGCTCCGCACGCAGACCAGCCGACACCTCGACGCGCTCGCCGTCCCGCCGGCCTTCCTGCTCGACCGGCGCTTCGACTACCGCGTGCGCGGCATCGACGAGCCGGTCAGCACCCTGACGGCGAACGACACCAGCAAGGCCGTTGTCGGCGCACCACCGTTCATCGCCGAGCTCCGCGGCGGCGGTTCCGACGCCCGGCCGGCGGGCCATCCGCTGTCCACGGTCACCGCGTCCGGCAACCACCACGCGCTGATCCAGGCCAACAACCACTCAAACCGCGCTCACCCCGTCACGGAACCACTGCCGACGGCGACGACGGCGACCGGCGGGGGTGCGGCGCTGCTCGTGCCGTACTACGGCGCCAGCAAGTCCGCGCAGCCCGTCAACGAGCCGGTCGGCACCCTCACGACCGTCGACCGGTACGCGCTGATCCACCGCAACAACACCGGCGGCGCCGAGATGACCACGCCCGCGTCGGAGACGCTCCGCACCCTCACCACCGCCGGTCACCAGTCGCTCATCACCCCCGGCGACATCGAGGCCGCCGCGGCGCAGGTCGACGACTGCCTGTTCCGGATGCTCGAGCCCCACGAGGTCGCCGCCGGCATGGCGTTCCCCGCCGACTACGTCTGGGACGGGACCCGACGCGAGCGCGTGAAGCTCGCGGGGAACGCGGTCACCCCGCCCGCCGCCCGCGATCTGATTGCGTGCGTCGCCGCGTCCCTGGGCGGTGCCGCATGACGAGCTTCCGCGCCATCTGGCCCATCACCGACCTCCACGCCGGCATGGCCCAGCTCGTCGCGCAGGCCCGCCCAGAGCTGCCCCGGCTCCTCGCTCAAGCACACGCTCGTCCGACAGGCATCGGCCGTTTCACCGTCGCAGCCTCCGCCCACGTACCCGGATCGGGCCGCGTCACCGAGTGGGTCCTCCTCTACGAGTGCCCCGCACGCCCCGCACCCGTGCGCGTCGTCCCCACGAACTACGCCGCAGCGTCCAGCAAGGGCGTCGACGCCGCGGCGGAACCCACGTCGGCTGCCGGGACGGAAGGGGAAGCCGCCCGGCAGCCGGCCACCACCGCCCACCCACGCACCGCCACCTCGACAGGAGACAACGCCGCATGACGACCACCGCCACCATCAAGGCCAAGGGCTGCAAGAACACCGGCATCACCGAGGACATCGCAGCCGTCCTCCACGACAACCTCGGCAAGACCATCGTCGCCGTCGTCGAGCTCACCGCCGATGCCCGCTCCGAGAACCGCGACGGCGAGGAGAAGGTCCAGCTCTCCATCGGTCTCATCGAGGTCGCCCCCGACGGCATGGCTTCCGAGCACGTCCGAGAGCTCATGCGGTCCTTCCACTACGAGCGCCGCCTCGCCGACGACGGCCCCACACTTCACGGCGAAGGCGACTCGCCCGAGCCGAAGGTCGCCGACGTCCTCGCCGCCGGCGCCCGCTTCCGCCCACACCCCTACCTCGCCTCCGGCCTCGCCGTCGACGACAACGCGGCCTGCGACGTGTGCGGTCAGCGCGAGCCGGCCGCCGTCCACTCCACCCAGCAGATGCTCGAGGAGCCCGACCAGGACCCGGCGGACAACGACGGGGACACGGACGACGAGGCGGACGACGACACCGACCTCGACGAGGACACCGCGACGGCCGACGACGACCCGGACGAGGACACCAACAGCGACGAGGACGGCGAGGTAGACCCCACCCACCTCCACCTCGCCTCCCCCTTCACCACCCCCGGCCCAGCCGCCTGAGACCAGCGCCCGGGGAGTCAACGCGGCCCGCCAGACCACCGCGAAGGACGCCACCCCGGACCCCAAGCCGGGACCCGCTGCACCTTTCCAGCGAGGCGTACCTGCTCCCCGGGCGCACCCCAGCACCACCCACCAGGCACCACCCGGCGCCACCGCAGACGCCCGGGACACACCACCTCGAGGGACCAGCCACGTGACGTACGACGGACCACCATCCCGTCACCTGCACCCCGTCGACGACCAGGCGCCGTTCGACCCCGACTACGACCGCCCCAACATCGGACGCCGGCCACCCCAAGACCAGGCAGCCGAACAGGCCATCCTCGCCGCGCTCCTCGCCACCCCAGACCCCGACGGCACCCACCCCGGCGACCGCCTCCGCCAGATCATCGACGCCGCCGACTTCTACTGGCCCGTCCACGCCACCATCTGGGAAACCTGGCACGACCTCCACGCCGCCCAAGGCGTCCCACCCGACGCTGTCACCCTCAACGCCGCCATCCTCAAGACCCGCGACCAGGCAGCCATCCGCGCCGTCGCAGACCTCGTCACCACCACCGCGAACCCCGCCCTCGCCGAGCACTACGCCACGATCGTCCGCGACCTCGCACGACTCCGCGTCGTCTCCGACCTCGCCACCGGCCTCAACCAGATCGTCACCAACGCCGACGCCACCCAGGTCGACGCCTACCTCGGCGAAGCCCTCCAACGGCTCGACGAGACCGCCATGCGGTTCGGGCCCACCACGCACACCACCTCCACCGGCCTCGCCGACCTCACCTGGGTCCTCGGCGGCCAACCACCCGCAGCCGTCCCACCCGTCTGGTGCCGCCGCGCCGACGGCACCGCCCTCTTCTACGCCGGCCGCCACAACGGAGTCTTCGGAGACCCCGAAGGCGGCAAGACCTGGCTCGCCCAAGTCGCCGGCGTCGAAGCCCTCCACGCCGGCCAGACGTTCGCCATGATCGACGTCGACCACAACGGCCAAGACCACACCGCAGCCCGGCTCCTCCTCCTCGGCGCCCGCCCCGACCAGATCGCCGACCCCGACCGGTTCCGCTACTACGAACCCGAGGACTCCGACCAGCTCCGAGCCGCCGTCACCGAGATCACCCGCCTCGCGCCCGCCGTCGTCGTCATCGACTCCCTCGGCGAAGTTCTCCCCATGCTCGGCGTGAAGTCCGTCGACAACGACGAGATCACAGCCGCGCTCCGCACCATCGTCATGCCACCCGCCAAGGCCGGGTCCTGCGTCATCTCCGTCGACCACCTCCCCAAGTCCGCCGAGGCCCGCACCACCGGCTACGCCATCGGCGGCACGGCCAAGAAGCGCGCCGTCGACGGCGCCTACCTCCGCGTCGAAGCCCGCCAGCAGCCCACCCCCGGCGGCATCGGCCGCATCACCCTCCGCATCGAGAAGGACCGCACCGGCGAGCTCCGCAAGTCCTCCGGCGGCGGCTACGCCGGCACCTTCACCCTCGACTCCACCCAGCCCCACGTCACCACCTGGTCCATCGGCCGCGACGAGATCCCGAAGAACGACGACGGCACGTTCCGCAAGACCGTCCTCATGGAGCGCATCTCCAAGTACATCGAGGACCACGACCAGTGCACCCAGACCGAGATCGTCGACGCCGTCGGCTCGAAGAAGGAATGGGTCCGCGACGCCATCAACGTCCTCGTCTCTGAGGGCTACGTCGCCCGCATCGACGGCGCCCGCCGAGCCAAGCTCCACCACTCCATCGCCCCGTACCGACAGACGGAGGACGACCATGTCCAGGCCTGACCACACCCCCACCCCGAGTGGGTCCCGCAGTGGGTCCCGAGTGGGTCCCGGAACCGGTCCCGGGCAACCGCGAGATGAGTGGGTCCCCGGTCCCCCCTCCCTTCGGGGGGACCCACTCAACGAGCCCCCCACCCACTGCGTCCCCCCAGTCGGTCCCACACCGGTCCGAACGCCCCCCCGACGAGGCTTCGCCAACAGCGCCACCCGACCCCTCGCCACCCACCTCCCCCTCGGCTGCGCCCGATGACCGGGCCCATGGCAGGGACCCCCGACGACGGGGGCCATGACAGCCGGTACTGCGGTGCCCCGAAGAAGCAGGGCGAGGGCACGTGCACCCGTCCGGCGGGGTGGGGTACGCCGCACCCGGGGATCGGCTGCTGCAAGCTGCACGGCGGGTCGACGCCGTCGCACATCGCTGCTGCGCAGACGAAGCAGGCGGACGCGAAGGTGCGGGAGCTGTGGGCCGGGTTGGACCAGGCGGTCCCGGTGAAAGACCCGGTGGACGCGTTGGGTCGTCTCGCGGGTGCGCTCGAGCAGCTGGTCGACGAGGCCGGTTCGCGGGTCACCCAGTTGCGGAACGTGGCTGGTGGTGAGCACCTGACGCAGCTGCGTGCCGAGGTGGTGCTGTTCGAGCGGGCGTTGGGTCATCTCCGCCAGTTGCTGGTGGACATGGCCCGGTTGGGGATCGCCAGCCGGGCGGTGGAGCTGCAGCAGGGGCAGGCGGACCTGGTGCTCGGTGCGCTGCGTGCTGGTCTGGAGGCTGGTGGGTTGTCGACGGAGCAGCGGAACACGGTGCTGGGTGAGTTCCTGTCGGTGCTGCGTCGGTCGCAGGGTGCCGCGGTGGCGGGCGAGGTGGTGCCCTCGTGACGCGTCAGAGGTTGGACCGCTCGCGGCGTCGAAGGACAGCCGCGACCGCTGGGCGGGTCAGATTCATCGCGAAGCCGGTCCCGACACCCAGGAGCACCGACTGCGCCGGCGAGAGGGAGCCAGCAGCAACGGTCACTGTTAGCCCGACGATGATCAGCAGCGCGACGATCAAGCGCGTCACGCGCGTCTCCAAGGCCGCCGCTGGGTCGGCCAGGTACCGCTGCAAGCGGCGGTCGACCTTCTTCTGCAGCGCGACCCGGTACGCCGCTGGCAAGCGTCGGTGCCCGAGCAGGTCGAGCTCCTCCCGGATGGTCGCGCGTATCCAGCGCTCACGACCCCCGCGAGCAATGAGCGCAACGACCACCGCGCCAAGCGTCGTCAACACCGTCTGCATCACGGGCCCGGACCATAACCGCGCCCACCGACAGTCACTCAGCGAGGAGATCCGATGACCAACCTGCACATGCCTGCAACCGCGGTGGCCGAGCACCTCGCCGACGGCGCGCGCCACGGCAAGGTGCACCGGATCCGCTCCGGCCGGCCCGCCGCCCCTCGGGGGCGGAACCGCCGGCAGTACCGGGTCGCCTGCGGCGGCATCGTGCGCGCCGGCTTCCCGGTCCGCCTCGTTGAGCTCGACGGGCTGTGCCGGTCGTGCTGGCCAGACACCGAGCTCGACCGTGCTGGGGTGGCCCGGTGACCGCTGGTCAGAAGATCCAGCCGGTGACGGACTCGAGGAGTTCGCGGTACATGACGGTCACCTCCCACGCGCGCGCGAGGAGGAACTGGATCCGGACTCGAGAAGGTAGTTGCACGCACCTTGGCGGCATTCGCGGCCGGAATTACAGGACGACCCCTGCAACTTTCTCGAGTCGGGAGCACCGCGACCTCCCCGCGATGGGGGTCTCCCGATGAAGGCGCTGACGGTGCAGCAACCGTGGGCGTGGGCGATCGTCCACGGCGGCAAGGACGTCGAGAACCGCACCCAGGCGTGGTCGTACCGCGGGCCGCTCGCCATCCACGCCGGCCAGCGGGTCAGCGAGCGGGGCCTGGTCTCACCACTGGTGCGGGATGCCTGGGACGAGACGGCCAACTACGACGTCGACGAGTGCGACGACTGGGAACTTGGCGCGATCATCGGTGTCGTCGACCTGGTCGGCGTCCACGTGGCCGAGCCGGAGATCGAGAACGACTCAGGGTCGGGGGTGTGGGCGCCCGCGTGCTGCGAGTCGCCCTGGGCCGAGCAGGCGTACGACGAGCACGGCGGCCGCACCCGCCGCGACGTCGTCCACCTCGGACTCGCGAACCCGCGGCCCCTGCCTGAGCCGCTCCCGTGCAAGGGCCGGCTCGGGCTGTGGACCCCACCGGCCGACGTGCTCGACCAGCTGCAGGCGGTGATCGCGTGAGCGACGACCAGCGCGCACTCCTCGACGAGTGCACCACCCGACCCACCTGCGCCGCCCAGCTACACCTCAGCGGGTGCCCGGCAAGCCCGGCAGTCGGCCTGCTCGCCGCTCTCGGGCGGGCCGTCGAGCGGGCCAGAGAGGACCGGCGCGCGGCGAGCGCGCCACCGGCTGATGGCGAAGGTGACACAGGCGCGCAGGACCACGAGGACGGCTCGGCAGAACCGCCAGATCAGGTCCAAGGTCTCGAAGTCGATGGGCAGGGAAAGATCGAACACGGCGGCCTCCAGGCAGCGTCTCGGGTGCATGTCGACGCGGAGGAAAGCACCCCGAGCTACCTACCGTCCTGCCCTACCGAGGCGGCCGACCAGCACACCTGGGAGCGGCGCGTCCCCGGCACCGACGTGCCCCTCACCCGGGTGCACCTCGCGTTCGACGAGACCGGTCGGGCGCTGGTGCACGAGGCGGTGCTGGCGCAGTTGCTCGCCGACGCCGGATGGGAGCGCGCCCAGTGACGCCCGAGCTCGCTGCGGCGCGTTCCGCTCAAGGAGCCTGCGGTGGCCCAGCCGGCCGATGCTCCACAACCCTCCGCTTCACCGACGCCTTGAGCGCCTCAGCCGACAGCGCCGCCAGGAAGATCGTCACCAGCCCGAGCGCTACTAAGCGACCCGCCCAGGTCCGCGAGACCACGTCACCGGAGACGAACAGCAGCCCCGACCCGAGCGCGAAGACGCCGAGCAGCATGATCATCTGCACCAGGCCCAGGAGCACCCTCCACCGCCGACGCAGGCGTTCGAACGCCTGCGCCTCGCGCACGTACTGGTTCACCTGCTCGCGCAGGTGCCGTCGCAGGACGGCGTCGCCGGCATCCTTCGGCAGCAGTGCGAGCAGTTCGGCTTCCGCCTTGAGCCGGTGCAGAGCACGCGTCTCGCGGCCCATCAGCCAGTTCGCGCTGACCGCGACGGTGAGCAAGCCGAGGACGAGCGTGACGAGCTGGCTCCACATGCGAAGCGACCGTAGTCGCCGGGCTCCCGAGCCGCAGGCGATCTGGCGCAGGCGCCAACGCAGGAACGTCGTGACTCACGCACCAGGGAGGACAGCATGACCGACCACCACACCACCGACCGTCGGCCGAAGGCCTGCCACTACGACCCCGACACCAAGACCCGCCTCATCACCACCACCGACGGCGACACCGAACCCTGCCCCGCCGACCACTGCGTCGACTGCACCCGCAACCACACCCAGCCCGGCCAACTCGTCTGCCCCGACTGCGTCGGCGCCGTCCGCACCGACCTCGAAGACATCCGCTTCCACGCCCGCCACCTCCGCTGGCACGCCGCCCGCGGCAACGGCCTCGCCGTCCCGTCCGCCCGCATCCCCGGCGGCGACGCCCTCGTCGCCATGGCCCGCGCCGGCGCCGGCTACGACGACCTCCACACCCGCTTCGGCACCCCCAAGGACGGCCACCGCGAGGACCTCCTCGCCGAAGACCACCCCGACGACGACATCGTCCCCGTCCTGCTCCCCCTCCTCGGCTGGGAGCACCAGTGGCGCACCTACTTCGGCCACACCCCGCGGGCCACCCGCCGGTCCCCGGTCACCGCGATCACCCACTACCTCGGCGACCACCTCACCGCGATGGCCCAGGCCAAGGACGGCCCCGACTGGCCGTCGTTCAGCTTCGACATGCAGGCGCTGCGCCGCCAGCTCGAGGGGATCCTCCACGACGAGCAGGAGCCGCAGCGTGGTGTGCCGTGCTTCGAGTGCGGGGAGCGGCTGGTCCGCCGGTGGGGCAAGCCGCAGCCGTGCCGCCACGCCACCCCGGGCCGGGTCGCGCTCGGCCAGGTGCGCGCCGGGGCCCGCGCCGCCCAAGCCCGCCTCGAGGTGTACGCGACGTACCCCGAGCTGGGGCCCCCGACGTACGCCGACCAGCGTGCCGCCCGCCGAGTGCCGACCGAGGCCGAGGAGGCCGCGGCCCGGGTCCCCTGCGACGCCTGCGCAACGTCGAAGACCGGGCAGGGCGGCATCGAGGACCCCTCGGTCGGGCAGTCGTGGGAGTGCCTGGGGTGCCGCAAGCAGTACGACCCCGGCGAGTACGCGAACGCCGTACGCCGCCACCTGCTGACCGCCGGCCCGTCGGGTGACGGGTGGACGCACATCGCGATGGCGGCGGAGGCGGCGACCACGATGACGCAGGTCCCGATCGCGCCGTCGACGGTGCGGCGGTGGATGGACCGCGGGCAGGTGCTGTCGGTGTGCCGGTGGGCGGTGTCGGTTGACGGCGCCCGTGAGGTGCCGGCGGCACCCGGGCCGGCCCGTGCTGGCCGGCCGGGGCACGCCGCGTTGGTGGAGGCGTTCGCTGGTCGTGTGCATGGGTCGCCGGGTCTGCGGCTGGTGTTCTGGCCGTCGGTGTCGGAGCAGGCGGCGCGGCTGGTGGAGCGGGCCGAGCAGGCGGCCGCGGAGCGGGCCCGGGAGGAGCTGCAGCGGCGGCGGCTGCGGGAGGCGGTCGACGCCGGTGAGCCTGCGGCCGAGGCTGGGAAGCGGCTGGGGATCCACCCGGCGCGGGTGGCGAAGTTCGTCGACGAGTGGGAAGCATCCGACCGGAAGGCGAGTGCATGACGCCGACCCCCGGCATCATGGCGCCCGTGACCGACGTACCTCCCCGCGGCGACACGCGCCTTCTCGTCGGCCTGCTCCTCACGGGCATGGTCGTGTTCACGGTCGCGATCACCACCGGGAGGCTGCTGGGCTCGGAACCCGGCTCCCTCGCCGACTGGGTCGCGGCCATGTCGACCTTCGCAGCGCTTCTCGCGGCGGCGTACGCCGCCATCCAGACCCGTCGCGTGGTGAACCTCGAGCGAGCCCGGGATGAAGAACGCGCTGAGGAGGGCCGCCGCGCGCAGGCTTCTCAGGTCGCTGTGTGGGCGTACGACGCCATCATGTGGCGCGGGCCGCACGTGACGGTCAGGATGCCGTCGACGGGGCCGCAGCAGATGGAAGACGGCATCTCAGCGCCCGACTACATCCCGATCCGCGTGCTCAACGCGTCGCCACTACCGGTCTACCACCTGAGCATCGAGTTCTACTTCGGCGTCCCCCGCCAGGGACCGATGGTCCTGGGCGCGACCTACGAACACCGCACTCCGGTGCTCGGGGACATCGACCTAGGCGATCTCGCCACGCCCGATGTAGTCGCGTCCCTGGAGGCGACCCTGCGACGACTGCCTGGTCGCCACGATGAGCCTCGGCCCATGTCCGTGGGGTGGACCTTCCTCGACAATCTCCGCGTGCGCTGGCGCTACGTCCCGGGCGGACAGTTGGAGCGCTACGACCCGACCAGCTGACGGTCACACGTCCCATCTCGGACGGTGGCAGTTGCGTGCCACTCGATTCTGTGTCATCTTCAACCCCAGACCTCGCGTACCCGAAACCGGCCGCGGGGTCTTCGCACGCCCGGGGGTGAACATGACCACCGCCACCCGCGACGACCTCTGGATCGACTTCCTCGAAGACGGCATCGTCGGCCTCCGAGGCCGCGACCCCGACCCCGCCGGCATCACCGACGCCCGCACCTGGGCCACCCCCGGCGAGCTCGCCCGCGACCTCGACCCCCACACCCAGCAGACCCCCGCCCTCGACGCCATCGACCAGGCCCTCGTCGACGTCGACGCCGGCCGCTGCGACCGGCTGATCATCACCATGCCCCCGCAGGAGGGGAAGACCACCCGCGTCAAGGTCGGCGCCCTGTGGATGCTCAAGCGGAACAAGCGCCGCCGCATCGTCGCCGTCTCCTACGGCAAGGACCTCGCCGTCGAGTTCGGCCGCGACGTCCGCTCCTGGATCACCTCCTCCACCGGCGTCGACGGCGCCGTCGACCTCGGCCTCCGCGTCGCCCGCGACAACGGCTCCGTCTCCAACTGGCAGCTCGAAGGCCACCGCGGTGGCCTCCGCTCCGTCGGCCTCGGCGGCGGCATCACCGGCCGCCCCGCCGACGTCATGGTCATCGACGACCCGATCAAGAACCGCGAGGAAGCCGAGTCCGAGGTCTACCGCGAGAAGGTCCAGCGGTACTGGACCTCGACCCTCTCCACCCGCCTCGCCCCCGGCGCCCCCGTCATCGTGATCCTCACCCGCTGGCACGAGGACGACCTCGCCGGCTGGCTCCTCAAGCGCCCCGACGGCCACCGCTGGCGCGTCGTGAACATCCCCGCCCAGGCCGACCACGACCCCGACAAGGGCGAGACCGACGTCCTCGGCCGCCAGCCGGGCGAGTACATGCTCTCGGCCCGCATCGACGAACGCACCGGCGAACCCCGCACCGCCACCGACTGGGAACAGATCCGCGTCCAGGTCGGGTCCCGGGACTGGGAGTCGCTGTACCAGGGCAACCCCTCGTCGCCCGAGGGCAACATCGTGCACCGCGACTGGTGGAAGTACTACACGCAGCCGATGTGGCTCGACCTGGAGGGCGGCGCCCGCTGGGTGCCGGAGTTCGACGCGCTGCTGCAGTCCTGGGACCTCACCTTCAAGGACACCGCCGGGTCGGACTACGTCGTCGGCCAGGTGTGGATGCGCCGCGGCGCACGGGCCTACCTCCTCGACCAGGTCCGCGGCCGCTGGTCGTTCACCGAGACCCGCGCCCGGATGCTGGCGCTGTCCGCCCGGTGGCCGCAGGCGGTCATGAAGCTCGTCGAGGACAAGGCCAACGGGCCCGCGATCATCTCCTCGCTCTCGACCGAGCTGCCCGGGATCATCCCGGAAGAGCCGCACGGGTCGAAGCTGTCGCGGCTCTCCGCGGTGTCACCGTTCATCGAGGCCGGCAACGTCTGGGTCCCGGCGCCCACGCTGCTCGCTGACGAGCACGATGCGCCGTTCGCGTGGGTCGAGGACCTGGTCGAGGAGTACGCCGCGTTCCCGACCGGGAAGCACGACGACCAGGTCGACACCGGGTCGCAGGCGCTGAACCGGCTGATGCTCGCTCCGCTGCTGTCGGACACCTTCGACGAGGGCGACCTCGACGACGAGCTGGCCGACTTCCAGATCTCGCCGTACTGAGCCGGGTTACATCCGCGGGCAAACCTTGCCCTCTGCAGCCGCAACGGCCCGATCTTGACCCGAGGGGGTGAGCGCGATGACGCTCGACATCACCGAGACCCCCACCACCCGGCCCGACGACCGCCTCGCCATCGAGCTCGCTGCCGCCCACGAGACCATCGAGGTCCTCGAGGAAGGCATGTCCGACCTCGAGCTCGCCGCCGAGGACCGCGGCTGGCGCCAGGCCGGCCTCGAGCTCGACCGCGAGTTCTCCCGCGAGGGCCTGACCTCCGTCGTCCGCAACTGCTCGGTGATGGCCATCGCGTCCCCGATGATCAAGCGCGGCCTGCAGCTCCGCCTCGGCTACGTCTGGGGCCAGGGCCTCGACGTCTCCGCCCGCGCCGGCGACGGCGCCGCCCAGGACGTCAACGCCGTCATCCAGGGGTTCTGGGACGACCCGTCGAACCAGGTCGCGCTCACCAGCCCGGAGGCGCAGGAGAACCTCGAGCGGCGCCTCGGCAAGCAGGGCAACATCGTGTTCACCCTGTTCCCCGACCCGCTCACCGGCCGGGTGCAGATCCGCGTCACCCCATTCGAGGAGATCGGCGACAAGATCGCGAACCCCGAGGACCGCGACGAGACGTGGTTCTTCTTCCGCACCTACACCGCCACCGTGGTGGAGCAGGGGTACGCCGGCACCCGGACCCGGGTCGAGACCCGCCGGGTCCTTCACCCGGCGCTCGGCTACTGGCCGCCGGTCCGGCCGCGCACCATCGACGGGCTCCCCGTGTTGTGGGACCAGCCGATGCTGCACGTGTCGGTGAACCGTCCCGAGGGCGCGAAGTGGGGCATCCCCGACGTGTACGCCGCGCTGCCGTGGGCCCGGGCGTACGAGGGGTTCCTGACCGACTGGGCGCGGCTGGTGAAGGCGCTGTCGAAGTTCGCGTGGCGGCTGACCGGCGACAAGTCGTCGCGTGCCCGGTCCGCTGCGCAGAAGCTCGCGGCCGCGATGCCTCGCCCAGTCGGCGGCGCCGATCCTGGGCAGGGACTCGTCGGGGGTGTCGCTGCTGGCGGCCCGGGCGTCTCGCTCGAGGCGATCCCGAAGTCGGGCGCCACGATCGACTCCGGCTCTGGTCGTCCGCTCGCGTCCATGGTCGCCGCGGCGCTCGGTGTCTCGGTCGTGGACCTCCTGGCCGACCCGGGCGTGACCGGGGCCCGCGCGGTCGCGGAGACGCTGGACAAGCCAGTCGTGCTGGAGATGAACGCCCGCCGGCGCCTGTGGTCCTCGGTGCTGCAGACGGTGCTCGGGTACGTCGTCGACCAGGCCGTGCGCGCGCCGCGCGGCCCGCTGCGCGGCACCGTGATCCGAGACCAGCGCACCGGCCGGGAGACCATCACGCTGACCGGCGACGTCGAGCGGACCGTGGTTGTCGACTGGCCGGACCTGAACGACCTGGACCCGGTGAAGCTGGTCGAGGCGATCGTGAACGCCGACTCCACGGGCAAGATGCCGCCGGTCGAGACCGCGCGGCTGCTGATGTCGGCGCTCGGCGTGGACGACGTCGACGAACTGCTCGACGAGATGACCGACGACGACGGCAACTGGATCGACCTCGAGGCATCTCAGGGCGACGCCGCGGTGCAGCGCGCGCGCCGCGGCGACGACCCGGCCCGCGTGGTCGACCCCGCCGACGACGGCGCAGAGAGCAACGCGCCGTGAGCGGGCGACGACCGGGCACCTGCGGCGAGCCCGGTCCGCGCGAAGCCCACTGCACTCTCGAGGTCGCCCACCAGTGGTCCTGCTACGACGCCGGCGAGGACGTCTCGTGGAATTACGGCCAGTGGTACGACTTCGACCTCGCACCCCACGCCTGCGACGGCACCGACTGTGCGGACCAGGGCTACCGAGGTCCCGCCGGGCGAGAGTCCGAGTACGACCGGGCCGACGACTGATGGCCGTCACCGCCCGCACCCTCCGCCTCCAGCGGCAGCTCAACGCCGCCGTCCGCGCCATCACCGACGCCCAGACCCGCGACCTCGTCCGCGCCTGGGTCGACGCCTGGAACGAGATCGAGCCCGACCTCACCGCCGCGCTCCTCGAGCAGCTCACCGCCGGCGACCGCGTCACCCGCGCGCAACTGCTCCGCTCCACCCGCCTCCGCAAGGCCCTCGCGCTCGTCGCCGACCAGCTCGAAGCCCTCACCGCAGCCGCCGGCGTCCGCCTCACCGGCGACCTCCGCCAGATCGTCGACACCGCCGGCGACGCGCAGGCCTCCGTCATCGACTCCCAGCTCCCGCCCGACAGCGACCTCCTCGACGGCCTCGACTCCTGGTCCCGCGTCGACGAGCGGCAGATCACCGCGATCGTCGAGCGGTCCACCCAGCAGATCACCTCGCTGCTCCAGCCCCTGCCGGCCGAGACCCTCGACGTCGTACGCCGCGAGCTGATCCGCGGCGTCGCGTCCGGTTCCAACCCCCGTGGGACCGCCGCGCGGATGGTCCGCCGCGCCGAGAAGGCGTTCAACGGCGGCCTCGGCTTGTCCCGGGCGCTGAACATCGCCCGCACCGAGACCCTCGACGCGCACCGCGCCGGCGCCCGCCTCGGCCGCATGGCCCAGGCCGACGTACTCCGCGGCTGGCAGTGGGTCTCCGCGCTCGACACCCGCACCTGCCCGTCGTGCTGGGCACAGCACGGGTCGGTGCACCCGGTCGAGGAGTTCGGGCCCGACGACCACCAGCAGGGCCGTTGCACCGCCCTGCCTCTGGTGAAGCCGTGGGCCGAGCTTGGCCTCGACGTCGAGGAGCCCCCGTCGCTGGGCCCGAACGCCAGCGACCGCTTCGAGAGCCTGTCCTCCGAGCAGCAGCTCGACGTGCTCGGGCCCAAGCGGTACGACGCCTGGGTCCGCGGGGAGTACCCGATGGACTCCTGGTCGCAGCGCCGCAGCAGCGACGGGTGGCGCGACTCCTGGGGCGTCTCGCCCGTGCCTCAGCTCAGCGGCGGCCGCGCCGCGCGCGCTGCCTGACCCGGTTCGTACCGGGGCGTCCCGCACCGTCCGCACTCGAAGCCCATGTCGAGGGCGCGGCGGTGGAGACCGATCTCGGTCAGCTCCCACACGTGCTCGACGCAGTCCGCGTCGTCGTCCGCACCCATCAACGTCCCATTCGGCGAATCACTCGAAGTACATGCTCGGTCGGACCTCGACCTCACGGTTGTAGATGATCGTCTGATCGATCGGCGTCGTGAAGATCGTCTTGGTGTCGACGACTTCCACGAATTCGTCGATTGCGTCCTGCAGTTCTTCCCAGCTGCGGTCAGTCACCCGGCGGTCGTCCTCGATTGAGAACTGGAACGTGAGGGTCACGCTCCGCGTCCCCATCGTCCGCTTTGTGCCCTTCTTCCGCTTTGCCATCGATGCGCCTCTCAGTGATTGCTGGGTCGCCGCACGCTACCCGCGACCGGGAGGTCACGCTGTGCATACGCAAATTCGCGAGAGCGTCAAGCTCGCCGAGGCCGCGACCACCTCGGACCGCAAGTCCGGTCGCATGACCATCCAGGTCATGACCCCCGGCTGGGGGTCCTCCGGCTACTACTCCGCCGAGGTCTGCGAGTCCGCCGCCGAGCTCGTCGCCGTCGGCACCCAGATGTACCTCGACCACCCCCACCAGGACGGCTCCGGCCTCGACGTCCACGGCAACCGGTCGGTCCGCGACATCGCCGCAGTCATCACCGAGGCCGGCCGCTGGGACCCCGACCAGCAGGCCGTGATCGCGGAGTGCACCGTGACCGCCCCGTACCGCGAGTTTCTCGCCGACGAGCACCTCGCCCCGCACATCGGACTGTCCATCCGCGGCTCCGCGACCGACGTCGTCGAGGGCGAGGCCGAAGGCCGCCGAGGGCAACTCATCGAGTCCGTCGCAGTCATCTCCTCGGTCGACTTCGTCTCCCGCGCCGGCCGCGGCGGGAAGGTGCTGCAGGTCCTGGAGTCCGCACCCCCGTCGGCCGTCATCGAGGCCGCCGTCCAGCGCGGCATCGCCGAGGCCACCGCCGACGAGCGCCGCGAGCAGCTCTCCGACGCCATCCGCACCCAGTACGGCAGCGAGCGCCGCTGGGCATGGGTCCGCGACTTCGACGAGACGACCGTCTGGTTCGAGGCCTCCAGCGAGGACGAGCCGTCCCGCACCTGGCAGCAGGCCTACACCGTCGCCGACGACGACCTGTCGGTCTCCCTCACGGGCGAGCGGACGCAGGTCCGCCCCGTCACCAAGTACGTCCCGGCCACCCGGCCGGACAGCACCAACCCCACCACCGAGGAGTCCGAGGAGGACACCATGGGCAACATCTCGATCGAGGAGTCGGAGCACCGACGCCTCACCGAGGCAGCCGGCCGGGTGGCGCAGCTCGAGGAGCGCGCGACCACGGCCGAGCGGGAGCGCGACGAGCTCCGCGAGGCCGCCGCCGTCCGCACCCGCACCGACCGCGCCGTCGAGATCGTCGAGGCGCGCGCGAAGGAGGCCGGCGTCTCCTTCACCCCCCGCGAGGTCAAGGGCCTGCTCGCCGACGTCACCGTCACCGAGTCCGGCGACCTCGACGAGGCCGCGTTCACCACCCTCGTCGACACCGACGCGGCCGCGAAGAAGGCCGACGCCGGCGCCGGCCAGGTCCGCGGGCACGGCGGCACCGTCGTCGTGACCGAGTCCGGCACCCCCACCGGCATCGGCTGGGGCGACATCGACAGCGTGCTCGGCATCGCCGAGCAGAAGGGCGCGTGACGCCATGAGCAAGAACCAGGTCTTCGCCGGCTCCAGCCCGGCGCTCTCCCTGCCGGTCCCGGCCGGCACCCGCTCCGGCGACCCCGTCAAGGTCGGCGGCCAGATCGGTGTCGCCGACACCGACCGCACCGAGGTCGTCAACGGCAAGCAGTACGGCGGCGTCGGTCACCCCGACGGGTACGCCGCCGTCGCCCCCGACGGCACCTACGCGCTGCCCGTCGCCGACGCCGTCAACGCCGCCGAGACGCCCATCTACATCAGCGGCGCCGGCCCGTTCACGCTCACCACCACGGCCGAGGGCAACACGCTCTTCGGCCACACCGTCCCCGTCATCCAGCGGGGCGTCGCCACCGGCGCCACCAAGGCCGCCGGCGCCGGCACCGTCAACGTCCGACTCGTCCGGATCTGAGGAGACCCACCATGACGAACACTCTTCTCGAGATCGCGGAGAGCATCTCCGCCGAGACCTCGGGCACCTCGCCGGAGGCCCACCGCCGCCGGCTCACCGCACGCCCCGGCTTCATGGAGGCCGCCATGGGCGTCGCCACCCTGATGACCCACGCCCGCAGTGGCTCCAAGCGCGCCGCGTTCGAGCTCAACGAGGCGCTGACCACCAGCGACCTCGCGCAGTTCGCCTCCGGCGCCGTCATCGAGCGGGAGATGCTGCAGAACTACGACGCGCTGCCCACGCAGTGGCCGAAGTTCCTCACCCCCACCACGCTGCCGAACTTCAAGCCGAAGTACATGAGCCAGCTCGAGCTCGGCTCCCAGGTCTTCAAGGACGTCCCCGAGCGGACCGGCTACCCGATGGCCCAGGGGCCGGAGCTCGAGGAGTACCCGATCCGGGGCAAGAAGACCGGTCTGCTGTGGGGCTTCTCGTTCGAGGCGCAGGTCAACGACGACCTCGACCAGCTCATGCTGATCCCGAACCAGATGCCGCAGATGGCGATCGACACCGAGGACGACCGCGGCCTGCGGCTGCTGATCAACCTCGAGACCGGCGCGCTGAACACCTCGTTCTTCAAGGTGAGCAACGGCAACATCGGCACGCTGAAGCTGAACCCCACGAACCTGCAGACCGTCATCACGTCGCTGCGGACCAAGCGGGACCCGAAGACCGGCGCGATCATCCCGTCGGGCCGGCTGCAGCTGGTCGTGGGCTACGCGCTCGAGGCGGAGGCCGAGCGGATCCTGGCGGCCGACCGGCTGCTGGTCTCCGACGGCAACGGCGGCTACCGCGAGGAGCCGAACCCGCTGCGGGGCAAGGTCGACATCGTCACCAACGAGAAGCAGCTCGGCGAGTCGTGGATCGTGATGCCGAAGCCCGGCACCGCGCGCCGCTCGCCGTTCTGGTTCGGCCGCGTCCGCGGCTTCGAGCGTCCCGACTTCCGCTACAAGGCGGACCAGGGCCGCGCGATCGGCGGCGGGGACATCGTGGTCACCGCGGGGTCGTTCGACGACGACACCATCTGGTACCGCGGCCGCCACATCATGGGCGTCGCCCACGGCGACCCGACGCTCACCTACGGCTCCGACAACACCGGCGCCTGAGGAGGGCGAGATGGCTGACAACAAGGGCACGCACCTGCTCACCACGAGGGACTTCGTCGACGTGGTCGACGAGGCCGGCAACGACCTGGGCTACCAGGTCCCGAAGCACTGGGGCGCCGACCAGCTCGCACCCGGTGCGAAGAAGAAGTCCGGCCGGACCTCGGCCGCCAGCTCGTCCTCGGGCAGCACGCCGGCGGCGCCGACCAAGCCGGAGGGCGAGCCCGCCGGGAACGCCTCGACCGAGGACTGGGTGGCGTACGCCAAGTCCAAGGGCGCCACGGAGGACGACCTGAAGGACGAGCAGGGCGAGCCCCTCGGCCAGAAGGCGCTCCGCGAGAAGTACGGGACCCCGACCGGCTCCTGACGCACCACCGGGTGGCCGGCGCGGAGACCCCGCGCCGGCCGCCCGGCACCAGAACTACACAGCGAGGAGGCTCACCGTGCCCGAGCCGACGTTCGACTACGACCCGGCCACCCCGGAAGGCCTCGTCCGGCTCCTCCTCAACGACGTCGACGAGGACACCGCGGTCTTCACCGACGTCGAGATCGCCGCGTTCCTGACCCTCGAGGGCGGCAGCGTGAAGCGCGCGGCCGCGCAGGCGATCGACGTGAACGCCACCGACCAGGCGCTCGCCTCGAAAGTGCTGAAGACCGCGTCGGTCGTCACCGACGGCGCGAAGCTCGCCGACGCCATGCGGAAGCACGCCGCCGCGCTGCGCGATCAGGCCGACCGCGAGGACGACGCCGCGGACGGCGACTACTTCGACGTCATCGACCTCGAGGGCGGCGTTGACCGGCCCGAGCGCACCGCCTGGCCCTGCTGATGCCCCGCCCCCGCCACGCCCAGGGCCGCCCCGCCACGCCCGTCATCCCGACCGACTGGGCAGCCACACACGCACCCGTCGTCGCGAAGACCTGGACCGCCACCGTCGAGCTCCGCCGCCCCGGCGGCACCAGCGACTGGAACCCCACCACCGAACAGAACGAGCTCACCCCCCACCCGCCGTACTACGCCGCCGCCTGCTCCATCCAGGCCGAGGCCACCCAGGCCCGCGAAGCCACCGCCGCCGAGGACGCCACCGTCGTCGCCGGCTACCTCCTCACCGTCCCGGTGACCGCCGACGCCCACGTCGACGACCTCGCCACCGTCACCGGCACCGGCGACACGCTCCTCGAGGGCCGCACCCTCACCGTCCGCGACGTCGTCCGCGGCTCACAGCTCGTCGAGCGCGACCTGTTCTGCACCCTCAACGACTGACCAGACCGCCGAGGAGGCCGCCATGTCGCTCACCCTCGACACCTCCGAGGTCCGGGCGCTCGCCTCCCGAGTCGCCGGCGCAGGCGGCCGCATCGGGGCCCAGGGCTCCGCGGTCCTCCGGCGCGCCGCGCTCGCCGTCGAGGCCGACGCCAAGGCGCTCGCACCCGTCGACACCGGCAACCTGCGCAACTCCATCTCCACCACCGTCAGCGGCGACGGCCGATTCGGCGCCATGTCCGCCGAGATCGGCCCCACCGCCGAGTACGGCATCTACCAGGAGTACGGCACCTCGACCCAGACCGGCACCCCGTTCATGGGGCCCGCCGCCGACCGGCAGCTCCCGGCGTACGCCGACGCGCTCGCCACCATGGCCGCAGCGGCGGTGCTCTGAGCGTGGCCACCGTCATCGACCGCCGGGTCTTCGCCGGCGTCATCGCCGCCCGCCTCACCACGGTCACCAACGCGGCCGGCTACTACGGCCAGATCGGCCGCGCGCTCCCCGGCCAGACGATCGGCACCGGAACCGGCCACACGCCCGCCGACCCCCAGCCGAAGGGTCCCCACGACCTCCGCGTCCGCCCCTACATCGTGCTCTTCCCCGGCGCCGGCACCGACGGCCCCGACACCGACGTCGCCGACACCTTCGTCGACCTCGACGCGCCCTTCCAGGTCACCGTCGCCGGCGGAGACATCGACGACGTCCTGGCACTCGCCACCCGCGTCGACACCGCCCTCAACCGGTGGACCCCGCCCCCGACCGGCGGGATGCGGTTCGGCCGCCTCGCGCCGCCCGCCGGCTACGACCCCGGCCCCGTCCTGACCGACGCCAGCACCAAGCCGGCACGGCTCTACACGCCCCTGCTCTACCGCGCGATCGCGCACACCTGACGGCCCGCCCAGGCGGCCCGGAACACCCACCCCGACCGCCTGAGGAGGCACCCGTCATGGACGGATTCGTGACCGCTTACTCCGAGACCACCGGCCTGAAGCAGCGCGTCCCAGCGCACTTCATCGGCCACCCCGTCCTCGGCCGAGGCCTGCGCAAGACCCCCCGGCAGATCGCCGGCCAGGCCTACCCCGACGGCGACCCCACCACCGACTGGAAGGTCGCGCAGCTCGAGGCCTACGCCGCCGAGCACGACATCAACCTCACCGGCGCCACCACCAAGGCCGAGTCCGTCGCGCTCATCACCGAGGCGCTCGCCGCCACCCAGAACCCGACCGGCACCCCGCCGGCCGCAACCGAGACCCCGGCCTGACGGGGAGAAGGAGCACCCACATGCCTCGCTCACTGGCCGACGGCCACAAGAAGATCGCGGTCCTCACCGAGAAGCCGGTCAACCCCGCCGCCCCCACCGCTGCCGAGCTCGCCGCCGGCATCGGCGGCGCGGCCGGCGCCGGCTGCCGCATCCTGCTCTCCGACTGGGTCTTCGGCCCCACCGACTCCGACACCTTCAACGACCGCGCCGTCTGCGAGGAGGGCAACTCCCCCGAGTTCGGCGCCTCGAACTACCAGGCCGGCATGACCGTGTTCCGGTACTTCGACGAGATCGACGGGACCCCCGACGCCGTCGAGGACGCCCTCTTCGACGCCGTCAAGGTCAAGGGCACCACGCTCTGGATCTACGAGCGCGAGACCGGCCAGCCCGAGTCCGAGCCGTGGACCACTGCCGACGACATCTGGTTCGGCGCCGAGGTCCGCTCCGACAACCCCCAGCGTCCCGGCGACGCCGGCGGCTACGTCAAGCGCCGCATCCCGCTGCAGGTCAAGAAGGGCTACCCGGGCATCACCGTCGGCCCGGTCGTCACCCCCTGACCGCAGCCCCCAAGCGGGGTGGCGGGCGTGTCGAGGCGCCCGCCACCCCCACCACCTCCACCTCCTCGACACCCGCCTCGACGACCTCGACACCACCTCGACAGGAGCCCCACCGTGACCGAGCAGAACCTCGACCAGTCCATCAGCGACGCAGCCATCGGCAGCACCGTCCCCGAGCCCACCGCGGCCACCGCCCGGCCCGCGAACGACGAGCCCCGCGCCATGCTCACCATGGACGAGCTCCTCGCCTCCGCCCGCCGCCCCCGCGACTACGCCGGCATCTGCCTCCGCGCCGACCTCGAGGCCGACCACACCCGCGCACTGTCCGAGCTCCGCACCATCGTCGACGCCCAGGGCCGCCTCCTCGACGACGCCGAGCACGACGAGACCACCATCGGCGAGATCTCCCCGACCGCCCGCGCCCGCGCGCTCAGCGACCGCGTCCAGCAGCTCGAGCGCGAGATGGCCGCCTCGAAGCGGTGGGTCCTCTTCGAGGGCATGTCGTCCGACGACCTCAGCGTCTTCAACGACCAGCACAAGCCCAAGGGCGACCGCCCCGACATGACCCGCTACAACACCCGCCTCATCGCGAAGTGCGCCATCGACCCGGTCCTGACCATCGCCGACGTCGAGTCCATCCGGAAGAACCTCGGCCCCCGCGCGGTCGGCGAGCTCGTCCGGATCGCGCACAAGGTCAACACCGACGGCGGGGTCGACGTCCCTTTCTCGCCCGCAGCCTTGCAGAACCTCGGGCAGCGGTAGTCCGCTCCCTGCTGCGCGCCGCCCGCACAGCAGGGACACCCCCCACCCTGTTCTGCGGGCTGCGGATGCAGTCCACCGAGTACGTCTACGACGACGCCGGCCGCGTAACCCGGGCCGTGCACTCCCCCGCCTGGACCCCCGAGGACCGCGCCCTGGTCATGAGCCTCCAGCGGTACGAGGACGACCTCTGCCTCTGCGGCCACCCCCGCTCCCGTGCCTGGCACTCCGAGATGGACGGCCAGTACGAGCACGACGAGACCGAGGACCGGTTCCTCTGCCACGCCTGCACTGCCGCGAACGGCGGCGACAAGGTCACCTACCCCGCCGCCGCCCGCGACATCGGCCCGGCCGACCTGCCGCCGTTCCTGCTCGGCGTCACCACCACCCCCAGCTGACCACCCTTGAAGGGAGGCGTACGCCGTGACCGCTCAGGCCCGCTCCGTCGTCGTACGCCTCTCCATGGACACCGCCCAGGCCATCGCGGCGTCGAAGGACTTCGGCCGCGAGATGACCACCGCCATGGACCAGGCGGAGAAGTCGACCAGCCGCCAGACCCAGGCGATGGACCGGCTCGGCGACCGGGCCGGCAAGGTCGCGTTCGGCGCCACCGCGGCGCTCGCGGTCCTCGGCAAGGCCGCCATGGACTGGGAGTCCCAGTGGGCCGGCGTCACCAAGACCGTCGACGGGTCCAGCGCCGAGATGGCGCAGCTGGAGTCCGACCTGCGGTCGCTGGCGAAGACGATGCCGGCTACCCACCAGGAGATCGCGGCCACCGCCGAGGCCGCCGGCCAGCTCGGTGTCGCACGCGAGGACATCACCGACTTCACCAAGACCATGGTGATGCTCGGGGAGACCACCAACCTCACCGCCGACGGCGCCGCGACGTCGATCGCGCAGTTCATGAACGTCATGGGCACCGCGGCCGACGAGGTCGACGAGATCGGCAACACGCTGGTCGACCTCGGCAACAAGGGCGCCTCCACCGAGGGCCAGATCCTCGACATGGCCCAGCGGCTCTCCGGCGCCGGGAAGCTCGTCGGTGCCACCGAGGCCGACGTGCTGGCGCTCGCCTCGTCGATGGCGAACCTCGGCATCGAGTCCGAGCTCGGCGGCGGCGCGATCCAGCGGGTCTTCGCGAACATCTACCAGTCCGCCGCGCAGGGCGCCGACGGGGTGCAGGGCTTCGCTCAGGTCTCCGGCATGTCCGCCCAGGAGTTCGCCGACCAGTGGGCCAACGACCCGGTCCGCGCGTTCGACGCCTTCCTCCAGGGTCTCGGCCGGATCAGCGACTCCGGTGGGAACGTCATCGGGACGCTCGAGGACCTCGGCATCAAGGGCACCCAGAACCTCCAGGTCATGCTCCGCCTGGCCGGCGCCGGCGACGAGCTGACTACCGCACTTGACCTGTCCGGTGCTGCGTGGGAGGCGAACCGCGCGCTCATCGAGGAGTACGCCAAGCGCGCCGAGACCACCGGCTCCCAGGCGAAGGTCGCGTGGAACCAGATCCGCGACGCCGGCATCGAGGCCGGCGACTCGCTGCTGCCGATCATTGCGAACGTTGCCAACGTCGTCGGTACCCTCGCCGACGCCTTCGGCGCGCTCCCCGACCCGGTCCAGGGATCGCTGACCGGGCTGCTCGGTGTCGCCGCGATCCTCGGCGGCGGGATCTGGGCCGGCACGAAGGTCATCGGCGGCATCACCGCTGTCCGTGAGTCCCTCGCCGACGTCGCCGAGATCTCCCCGGCCGCCAGCCGCGGCCTCAACGGTGTCGCGAAGGCAGCCGCCGCACTCGCCATCGTCCAGACCGCCGTGGCCGGCATCGCGGCCCTGCAGGACGCGCTGCAGGGCGCCGGGCCGAACGCCAACGACCTCACCTCCCGCCTCCTGGACCTCCGGGGCGGCCTGGTCACCGATCTCGGCGGGGAGTTCGACGACCTCGGCGACAGCATCGGCCGCCTCGGCGACAAGAACATCGGCGAGAGCATCGGCGACATCGCCCTCGGCGTCGCCTCGTTCGGTCAGCTCGAGGGCCGCCGCCTCAAGGAGGCGAAGCAGGACATCGAGGCCCTCGACACTGCGCTGACCAACATCGCGGCGGCCGGCGGGATCGACCAGGCCCAGGCCGCGTTCGAGGAGCTCGCCGACGCGCAGGGCCTCAACGGCGAGCAGACCGAGATGCTGCGCGGTCTGCTGCCCGGGTACAGCGACGCCCTCGGCCGGGCCGACACCGAGGCCCGGCTCGCCGCCGACGGCACCGAAGAGGTCGGCGCCGCGATGACCAGCGCGGCGCCGGGCGTCGCGGTGATGACCGAGGCGATGGCCGCGTCTCGGGAAGCCGCCCGCGGTACCGCTGAGGCGTTCATCGGTCTCGGGGACAGCCTGAACGACTCCTCGGTCTCGCTTGGCGACTGGATCGGCGAGCTCGAGGCGCAGGCCAACGCGCTCCGCGACTTCCGGGTCAACGCCGAGGACGCCGCGGAGAACGGTCTGCGCGGCGGTCTCATCGACGCGCTGCGGGAGGCCGGCCCCGAGGGTGCGATGCGGATGGCGCAGCTCGCCGACGCCACCGACGCAGAGATTGGCCGCGCGAACCGCGCCTGGAAGCGCGGCCAGGACGAAGTCAACCGGTACACGAACACCGTCGGCGGCGTGCCCGTGGCCGAGCTCGACGCTGACGCGGACCCGGCCGCGAAGGAGCTCGCCAGGATCGAGCGGCTCCTGAAGAAGTACGGGCTGAGCCGCGAGACCGCCGAGGCGGCGCTCGACGACGTCGCGTCCGGGCGGATCAAGACCGTCCAGGGGCTCATCGACAAGTACGGGGTCACCCGGGCCGAGGCCCGCGCGCTGCTCGACGACGCCGCTTCGGCGAAGATCGCCGCTGTGCGGGCCCGGCTCGCCGCGCTCGACGGTGACGTCGCGGTCACGAAGATCCTGACGGTCTACGAGACCCGCGGGAGTCGCGACGGTGGCCGCGGGATGGGCGGCGGCACGAGCTACGACCCGACGCTCGGCGGTCTCGTGCCGCGGAAGAAGGCTGACGGCGGCCAGGTGTTCGGCCCCGGCGGCCCGCGCGACGACATGGTCCCCGCGCTGCTGTCGAACCGCGAGTACGTCATGCCGGTCGCGGCGGTGGACCACTACGGCCTCGGGTTCATGGAGGCGATCCGCGCGCGGAAGCTCGCGGACGGCGGCCCGGCCAAGGCCCCCCAGTACGCCTGGCAGGACGCCGCCAACGCCGTACGGGGCACCTCCTCCGCCTCCCGGTCCGTCGAGGACCGCCTCGCGCTCCTCCAGGCCATGAAGGAGGTCCGCGAGATCGCCCGGTCCCTCAACGCCACCGGCAAGAACCGCCTCGACGGCCTCGACCGGCGCATCGCCCGCGCCGAGCTGAAGCAGGCCCGCGACGCGCTTTCCGACGCCCGCCGCGCCACCACCATCCGCGCACGCGAGGCCGGCCGCGACTTCAACATCGAGTCCGGCATGACCGCCGCCGAGGTCAGCGAGGAGTACGCCGACTTCCGCCGCGTGCTCCGCGAGGCCGGCGTCGACGTCCCCAAGAGCTTCGACCAGATCCGCGAGCGGAGCGTCAAGCTGGCCGACCGGTTCGAGAGCGTCACCGCGAAGATCGCGGAGACCGAGGAGGAGCTGGAGACGTGGCGGGCGACCGCCGAAGACGTCTCCCAGTCGGTCGCGGGGTACTTCGACAACGACATCTACGGCACCAAGCGCACCGGCCCTGACGGCATCGAGACCAGCGGCGGACTCGCCGCGGTGATGCTGCAGCTCGAGGCCGACCGCAACGACACCGCCGAGCGGAACCAGCTGCTCCAGTCGGTCGCGGCGCTCGGCATCGACACCGCCTCGGAGGCGTTCCGGTCGCTCGCCACCGGCGCCGACATGGCGACCCTCCGCGACCTCGACACCACCGCGGAGATCCAGGCGTTCGCGGCGATGTTCGACGGTCGCGCGTCGGCCCAGGCCAACGCCGGGCAGTGGGCCGCCGAGGCCTACACCGGGCAGCACATCGCGAAGCTGGAGGCGACGTTGGCACGGCAGGAATCGACTCAGCAGCTGCTCACCCGGCAGCTGGAGCGGCAGGAGCAGCTCATCGAGGCGGCCACGATCCGCGGCACGCAGCGCGGCGCACGCGATGGTTCCGAGCGGGGTGCACGAGACGGTGCCCGCGAGGGCGTCCGGATGGGCTTCGTGGAGCAGAAGCGCGTCGCGGCGGCGAAGGCGAAGACCCGGTGACCCAGATGTCGGTCGGGCCGCGGTGGCCCCGGATGCGGTTCTGCGAGGCACCGTCGCTCGAGTCGGCCACACGGCTGGACCTCAACGAGCGCGGCATCGCCCACAACCCTTCCCGGGTGCAGGCCGACGGGTTCTCGCTGGGGATGGCGCAGCTGTCCGGCGAGCCGGGCGGACGCGGCCGCGTGTGGGGTGAGCGGACGCTGCCGCTGCCCCTGCGCGTCGACGGCGCCCGGCCGCAGGCGCTGGCCCGGCTCGAGGCCGTCGCCCGCGAGCTGACCCGCGAGGACAACTGGTTCGAGTGGCAGATGTCCTGGGACTCAGAGCCGCGCTGGTTCCACACCTACGCGGCCGCCCCATCCGCGCTGTCGCTAGACCGGGTCTACGTCGACTCCGCCCGCACGGACACTTGGACGACCACGCTGTCAGCGCCGGCCGACCCGTTCGCGGTGGGCGAGCCCCTCGTCCTGGGCCCGTTCACGGTGGCCAACCGCCCGTCCGGTGCGACGTACCCGATGCGGGTCGAGCTGCCCCCGGTCATCGGGGAGGTTGCCGCGCCGGCGGTCGTGCAGCTGGAGAAGCAGGCGGCCGGCGCGATGCTCGGCCCGGCCGTGGCCGTCGTGGCCGACGCCCCCGACGTGGCCACCGCGGCGTCCTGGGGCGGCGGTGTAGCCGCGGCCGTGACCGATGGGTCGTACCTGGCCGGCTCGTACCGGTCCACCACCGGCGCCCTCACGGACTGGACGACGGTGGCGACGTTCGCCCCATCCGGGACCTCCCGCGGGCGCCGGCGCACGCTGCTGCGGCTCTCCGGGTCAGGCGACACCGGCTCGCTGCTCCTGCGGTGGCGGATCTCGGCGGCCGGGGTGTCGTCGCGGGTCTACTCCACTCCGCGAGTGGTGCAGGTCGACCCGCAGCTGCGCTGGGTCGACGTCGGCGAGGTGCCGTGGCCCCTCGCCGCCGGCACCAGGCTCCCGGTGTCCGCGGCGACCGTCCTCACCCTCGAGGCGCGCCGCGTCGCCCCGGGCGGCGAGCTGCGGCTCGACAACCACCTGATCATGCTGCCGGTCGACCCCGACTCGTCCCTGCTGCAGCTGGACCCCGACTACGTCGGCACCGGCCCCGTCACCGCGCTGGTCGACGCCGAGGACCGGGTCGCCGAGATGACCGTCGGCGGGGCACCCATGCGCGCCCCGGGCGCCGCGGGCGGCTGGCCCCACCTCTCCCCGCACCGCGACAACCACCTCTGGGTCGCCCAGGCGCTCGACCCGACACCGATGGCCGGAGTGCACGACGACCCGAACTCCACCACCGCCGTGACCGTCACCTACCGACCGCGCTACCTGTGGGGGGTCTGACCCGATGCCCACCAGCACCGACGGCAGCCTGACCTACCGGCTCCTCGACTCCTCCCCCGACGGGCCCTTCGACGTCGACGTCACCGCCCACGTCACCGGCACCCCCACCCTGACCTGGACCTCGATTGGCGGCTGCGAGACCGCCCGCCTCCAGATCAACCTGCCCCTCTCCGCGCTGCCCAACCTCGGCGAGCAGTCCCGCCTCATCGTCACCGACCAGCAGAGCCGCGGGATCTGGGACGGCTACTGCACCGACCCCGGCGGCGTCGACGACGACAACGGCGAAGGATTCGACCTCGTCGCCGTCGGGTCCATGGTCGTCGCCTCCGACCGCGTCGAGCCGCTCGTGTACGCCGACGCCGAGTCGTCCCGCTGGGGCCGCGCCGCCGCGTCCGTGGCATCCGGACGCGCCGACCAGACCAACACCGACGGCACCCCCGAGACCAGCGGCTGGCTCCTCGCCCACCCCGAGGGCTACCCCATCGGCCCCGGCTCCGCCACCGGCATCGAGTACCGGGCCCTCGAGCACTCCTCCCAGACCATCGGCGGCATCACCTTCACCCTGACCGCCGGCGCAGTCGACCCGGGCTACCAGGTGCAGATCACCACCCACCACGACGGCGACCTCGTCGACACCGTCACCCGCGCGCTGCCCGCCGGCACCCATACCGTGACGATGCGCGCCGGCGTCGACTTCTCCACCGGCGTCGACGTCATCGCGATCAGCCTCGTCCGCACCGGTGCCGCCACCAACGTCACCACCGACCTGGCCTGGGTGAAGATCACCGCCCCCACCGTCCACGGCGCCCGCGTCGACCGCTACGGCACCCCGGTCAACGCCTTGACGCCGCTCACCTCCCGCGCGGTCATCGAGGACCTCGTCGGCCGCGGGATGCTCGGCCCGGTCGACCCCGCCGCCGCGATCATCGGCGACTCCGCGGCAACCCACACCCAGCTCGCCTGGCCCGAAGGGACCCGCGGCGCCGGCGTGCTGTCCGCGATCCGCGAGGACGACCCGGACATGGTGTGGATGTTCGGCACGCGCGGCCGCGGCGGCTACGAGTTCTCCTGGACCCGGTGGCCCGAGACCGAGGTCCGGTACGACATCACCGAACCCGACGCTGTGTCCCGGCCCGGCGCCGACGAGCAGCCCTGCCACCGGGTCAGCGTCTTCTACACCGACCCCGCCCCCGACGGCTTCCAGGGCGTCCGCCCCCTGCGCCGCGTCGTCGTCGAGCTCGCCGAGCCTGGCGGCTCCCGGGTCCGCGACGCCGACCCCATCAACCTCGGCGACTCCACCCCCGACGCCGCCCAGGCCGCCGGCGAGGACCTGCTGGAGAAGCTCGCCGCCGCCGCCCGCGCAGCGACCGCCACCGTCGGCCGCCGCGTCCTCGACCGGACCACCGGACTCAAGGTCGAGCCCTGGGAGCTCCGCCCGGGCGCGCTGGCCCGCATCGAGTCCACCGGCGAGGCCCTCCGCGTCACCGGCATCTCCTGCGACGCCTCACCCCAGGGCGCCACCGCGACCCTCACGCTGGGCGACCCCGCCCAGACCCTCGAGGACAAGCTGATCTCGTTCCTCCGCGGCGAGACCGACCCCACCGCGCCGCTCATCAAGCTGCCCCCGCCGCCGACCGTGCCGCCCACCACCGGTCAGCCCGTCACCAGTTCCGACGGGCAGCCCCCCGCCGAGTCCCCGGCGGTGGTGTGGCGCGGCGGGATCGGCTCCGCGCTGCTCACCTGGGACCTGGTCGACAACTACGACCCCACCACGTACAAGATCCTCATCGGCACCAGCGCGTCGCTGCTGGAGTCCGAGGCCACCCTGGCCGGGCACGCCACGTCCGACTTCTTCATCGCCCGGACCCTGCCGAACGGGACCCCGTTCCAGAACGGCGTCACCTACTACGCCCGCGCGATCGCCACCGACGCCGATGGGCAGGCCGAACCGGGCCCGGTGGTGTCCGGCACCGTCGTCGCGAAGATCACCGAGACCGAGATCTCCCCCGGCGCGGTAAACACCCCGCAGCTGAACACCAACGCGATCACCACCGAACTGCTCCTCGCCAACGACGCCTGGCTCGGTGCGCTGCGCGCCACCAACATCTACGGCGAGACCATCACCGGCCCGATCATCCAGACGAGCTCGAACGCGAACCGCGGCATCAAGCTCGACTCGGTCTCCAACACGCTGAGGGCCTGGGACAGCGCCGGCAACCTGCTGGTGTCGATCTCCGCCGCCAGCGGGAACGTGGACATCCGCGGCAACGTCACCGTCTACTCCGGCCAGGGGCAGAGCCGCGGCACGCTGACCAACGTCTTCGGGTACGGCGCCGGCCTGGCGTTCTACGGCCAAGACGGTTCCTTCGGCGGCGGCCTGTTCATGTCCGACTCGGTCGGCAAGATGTCGCTGTGGGGCCCCTCGGGCTCGACCTACTTCACCTTCCAGCCCGGTGAGTGCGTCGTCTACAACGGCGGGTTCCGCATCGTCGGCGGCGGCATCTCCTCGGCGGGCGGCATCGGCACCCTCGGCGACGTCGTCGCACTCGGCACCGTCAGCGGCGCGAAGGTCAAGGCCACGAGCCCGAGTACCCCGCCGGCCGACCGCACCGCCAACGTCTACATGGGCAACGACGGCGAGCTCATGAAGGTCGTCTCCTCGGCCCGCTACAAGAACATCGACCGAGACGCCGAGATCGACCCCGACGACGTCCTCGCGATGCGCCCCCGCTGGTACGCCATGAAGGACGACCCCGAGCAGCGCCTCGGCCTGGGCTACATCGCCGAGGAAGCGCACGGCCGCGGCCTCACCGCCTTTGTCGACTACGACGAGGACGGCCGCCCCGACGGGTTCCACTACCCGACCTTCGCCGCCATCGGCCACCAGGCCGTGCTCCGCCGCGAGCACGCCGCCCGCCTCGCACTAGAGGAGTCCGTCCGCGACCAGGCGACGCGCATCGAGTCGCTCGTCCAGGCCCTCTCCGCCGCGCTCCCTGACCTCGACCTCGACGCCGCCTGAAAGGACCACCATGTCCACCACCGCTGACACCCCCGCCCTCGACGACCTCAGCTCGGGGCCAGCCGCCGCGCAGCCGCCCGAGGTGAACCCGGCGGTCTACGAGCTCCTCGCGGAGGAGCAGGCCATCCTCGAGGCCGCACTCCCCGGGCTGCACGCGATGCACTACCAGCAGCGCGCCGTACAGCTGGGTCTCCGCGTCCGCGAGCTCGAGGCGCAGCTCGCCGAGGCACAGGACGCCTACGAGCAGCTCTCCCTGCTGGTCACCCGTGACCAGCCCGAGCCGGCCCCCGACCCCGCCGACGCCCCTGCTGCAGGAAGCGAGGACTGACGTGCCCGTCGAGACCTGCACCCTCACCGGCAACCTCTCCGACCTCGTCGGCGTCCGCATCCCCGGCCGCCAGGCCGTCGCGGTCCTCGAGACCAACCAGGCACCCGGCGAGTCGCTCGTCCTCACCGACCCCAAGGGCGTCCGGCTCGGCGTCACCGCGCTCACCCTGACCGCCGACGGGTCGTTCACGCAGGCCGGTGTCGTCACCACGGACTCCCCCGACGTGATGCCCGAGCAGAACCGGCAGTACCGCCTCCGGGTGTTCTACCCCGACCCCCGCGCCGGCGATGGCCAGGGCACCTGGGACTCGGGCTGGTTCTTCCTCACCGGCGACGCCGACCTCGCCGACCGCGTCGTCGTGTCCTACCTGCCGCCGACTGCAGTCGGCGAGGCGGTCGCGCTGCTCGACGAGAAGGTCGACGCCGCCGAGACCACGATGCAGACGTACGTTGCGCAGGCACAGGCCGCCCGCGACGACGTCGAGGATGTCCGCATCGACGCGACGGCCGCGCTGGGCGCAGCTGACGTCGCCACCGGCGCGGCCGAGACCGCGACCGGCGCGGCCCAGTCCGCCGCGACCCACGCCGGGCAGGTGGCAGACGCGGTGGCCGTCGCCGGAGGCGCCGCGAGCGCCGCGGAGCAGGCCGCCACCACGGCCACCGGCGCTGCGGACACCGCGACGTCCGCCGCCGCCGCGGCCGAGCTTGACCGGGACACCACCGCGGCGCACCGGGCTGCCGTGGAGGCCGTGCCGGCGACGAACGACGGCATCATGACGGCCGTCGCGAGCGACCAGGAGAGCGACTTCGCGTCCACTCTTACGGCCTCGACAGGGGGGAAGACCCGCCTTGTCTCGCGGGCCATCGCGGACGGGTCAGACCAGAGCGCGACCCTGAACTCCGAGGCGGCTGTCGCGGCATCCAGCGGGCGCGTGCTCGAGCTCCCGGCAGGCGAGATCGTGATGGCGACACCGTGGACCGTGCCCACGGGGGCGACCGTCGTCGCCAGCCCGGGCGGCACCACCATCAAGTACACCGGCTCCGGCACGCTGCTCCTGCTCGCCTCGAAGCTCTTCGTTCAGCTCGACGGCATCAACCTCTGGGCGACGCACGCCACCGCCAGGGTGCTCGACCTCTCGAACTCGTTCCGCTGCAAGTTCTTCGGCGTGACGATCCGTGGCAACCACACCACAGGCACCGGCGCCACCTACGCCGCCCAGGTCGGCCTGACCCTCCGCGACAACGCGGGTGACAACCGCTTCGTCGCCTGCGACTTCAACAACCTCGGCGTCGGCGTCTCGACCGACACGATCCAGAACTACTTCCTCGGCTGCAACATCGGCACCTGCCTCAAGCCCTTCGAAGGCGGCGACCCGACCGGCGTCAACTTCCGAGCGGGCGTTTCCTGGACTGGCGGCACGATCGTCGGCACCAGCGGCGTCACCGACACCGCCATCAACATCACCGGCTCCTCCGCCGAGTGGTGGTTCTCCCAGATCCACGTCGAGAAGTGCGACAAGGCCGTCGTGATCGGCAACGAGAACGGCGGCCCGCGGGCGTTCAGCCTGCGCGACGCCTTCGTGTCCTCGCAGACGAAGACCATCGAGATCAAGGGCGCACGCCAGACCGTCCTCGACAACATCACCTTTCGCCCCGGGGAGGGCGGAGCGACGCCCATCGACCTAGTCATCGACCCCGCGGCTGCTGCCGATGGGTACGCCGTTGGCCTGCGTCCCTCGACCGCGTTCGACTTCGCCGACTCCGTGTTCCCAGCCGGATGGGCAGTGCTCGGCAATCGCTCGAGTGCCGGCCGGGTTCCGCGCCTACGCCAGGCCGAGAGCTGGCAGGCGTTCATCCCGGTCTCCGCCCCGACCAACGGCAACGCGAACTTCGAGGGCGCCGCGCGGTTCGACGCCGGATACCCGATGTCGATGCAACGGTCCTCGGTCGGTGGCGTGCAGAACGCCGAAGTCTCTTGGAGGGTCGACCTCTCTGCCGGCACCTGGACCGTGCAGCTCGCCCACGTCCGCGGCACCAACCGGGGTATCTACACCGTCCAGCTCGACGGCGTCACCATCGGCACCGTCGACGGCTACTTCAATGGGGTCGACGTCCGGTTCGACTCCATCACCGGCGTCGCTGTCCCGGTCGGCGGCGTCCACACCGTCCGGCTGCTCATGGCGACGAAGAACGCCGCAGCGAGCAGCTACTACGGGACGCCGTCGTTCCTGCAGTTCACCCGCACGGCCTGAGCTCAGCGAGAAGGCAGTGCCCCCGAACGCCGCAGCCCCTCGAGAAGCGCCGGCTCGATGTGATGCACGTAGGTCGTCGTCGCGTGCACGCGGTCCCGCATCGTGACCATGTCCCCAACGAAGGCCGGGCAGAAGTCGGCTTCGCTGCAGAACCAGGGCTGGCTGTCGATCGCGGACGCGCCTGTCCCCTCCTCGGCGACGAATGTCAACGCTGCGCGGCTGTCCGCCCAGTCGTCGGGGACCGTCGTCGCACACGCAGCTGGGTTGCCCCCCGGCCGGTAGCAGGTGACAGGCTCGTGACCACCCGGTGGCGGCAGCAGCAGAGCGACGTGATCCACGTACCCGGTCAGGTCCTCAAGGATGGGCCGCAGCGCCAGGGCCTGGTCGCGCGGACTCTGGGGTTCGCCGTCACTCGCCCGCGGCAGCGTGACAGCCTGGTTCGTGACAATCAGCAGCTCGGGGCGCAACTTCTTGACCTCGGCTACGACGTCGGCCGTGTGTTCGGCACAGCCGGCTTCAAGCCGACTGTCGGCGTTGTCGTAGACAACCGGGCTGAAGGCGCACCCGTAGGTGCCAGCGAAGCGCATCCGCCAGCCGTCGAGGTCGTCCTGGACGATGGACTCGAAAGCCTCCCCGTAGACCATCGAGGTTGAATCCCCTGCGACCACGATGGTCCGCCGTGCGTCCGGGTCGCCGGCAAGGCACTCGTCGGTCGGGGCCATCTCGATCTGCCCGCACCGGGAGATGAGGGCGGACTCGCCGTTTGCCTCGAGCTCCTGCTCCATCGACGGTTGCAAGTCCGGCCACCTAGTCGCTGCGAGTGCTGCACCGATCTCGCGCTGCAGCCTCGCTGCCTGCGGCGGCAGTTCCTGCGCTACGGGCTCGTCCAGCGTCCGATTGATGACCTGGTACCGGTCTCGGATCTCGTCTTGATTGCCCGGCCACAGGGCCATTGCGGACAGGCCTAGGGCGACGACGGTGGTGGTTGCTGCAAGCACGTGTACCGGGGTCGAGAAGAACCCGTCGGCAGTCGAGTCGGCAGCTCGGGCTTGCTCCGGTGACTTCTTCGGGGCCAGCCAGTTGGACTCCAGCACAGGTCGCTCGATGAAGCCGTAGAGCGCCATCGAGAGCCCGAGAATGAGCAGGACGCAGGCGATGTTGTAGTACCAACCTGCGTCACCGAGCGACGGTGCGAGCAACACGATGACCGGGAAGTGCACCAGGTAGACCGAGTACGAGATGTCGCCGACGAACACCGCCGGCCGCGAGGTCAAGACTACGTTCCAGGCTCGGGCGTCCGGCGAAACGGCTGCGATCACCAGCGCTGCGCCGAGGCATGGCAGAAGTGCGCCGGGCGCTGGGAACGTGGTGGTGTCGGTGATGACGAAGAGCGAGACGCCGATCGCCACCATGCCCGTCCACGACATCGCGGTCAGCACGACGGCGTTGCCGCGCATATAGGGCACCACACACGCCATCAGCGCTCCGAGGCCCAGCTCCCACCCTCGGGTGACGGTGGAGAAGTAGGCGCCAGTCGGGTCGTCGGCGCTCTGCCCGAAGGCGACCCACAGCGAGGCTCCGACGAGGAGCGTCGACGCGGCCAGGACAACCACACGTCGCCGCTGCAAGGACGTCCGCGCTCCGGCTACCGCCGCGACGGCGAAGAGCGCCAGCGGCCAGACGACGTAGAACTGCTCTTCGACCGACAGCGACCAGTAGTGCTGCAGCGGCGACTCGCCCGCGCCGGCGAAGTAGTCAGTGCCAACCTCGGCGAAGTGCCAGTTCGCGAGGAACACGGCTGCCCACCACCCGTCCACGCCGACGTCATCGGCACGACTGCCGGTCAGGGCGATGTGGGCGAACACGATCGTCACGACGATTGTGACCAGCGCCGCCGGGAAGAGTCGCCTGATCCGCCGGCGGTAGAAGTCCGCGATGAAGCGATGGAGACCGACCCCGCTGCGGCCGAGATCGCGGATCAGCAGCCCGGTGATGAGGTAGCCGGAGATGACGAAGAAGACGTCGACTCCGACGAAGCCTCCCGAGGGCCAGTCCGTGAGGTGGTTGGCGACAACGGCCACAACGGCCACCATCCGCAGGCCCTGAATATCGAGGCGCTTGGAACCGTGGTCGCGGTGTCTGTGCGAGGCCATCTGCTGCCCGTCTCTTTGCCTACCGGTGTGCGGCGCGGACTTTACCCGCGCGAGCAACGGCCCGCTCCGTCCTCGCGTCACTCGGCCGGGATAGCGCTGATCGGATCCGGGCGCGGTGGCCCAGGGTTCCACCTAGCGCCCGGGCCACCGGCTGTCCCTGGCTCCTCCAGGATCAGGTGAATCAGGGACCCACCCGGGCTGGTGACCCGTGACGACACCCGCAGTACCCGCTCGCTGCCGGCCGATGCGCCAGCGCGAATCGTCTCGCGGCCCGGTGAGCCCCGGGTCTGAAGCCCTCAACCTGATGCCGGGAGGCCCTCGTGGACTGGTCTGTTGTGCTGCCTCAAGTAGGGGTCGGCTCGGGCTGGGCGCTCGTCGTCCTCTTCGTCACCGCGATCATGCGCGGCCAATTGGTGCCGCGGCGGACCCACGAGGACGCGATCCACGACCGCGACGAGTGGCGGGCCGAGTCGCGGCTCAAGGACGCGCAGATCGTCGAGAAGGACAAGCAGCTCAGTCACATGGGCGAGGTCGGCCGGAACGTGCTCGCGATCATGCAGGCCGTCCGGGCGAGCGTGGACTCTCAGCAGGGGTCGCAATCCGACGAGGACGTGACGCGATGAAGTGGTTCCGCCGACGCCGCACCCCCGACCGCGAGTCCGAGGCCACCCGGGCCCGGCAGCGCGCTCAGGCCGAGCTCGAGCGGGTACGCGCAGAGACCCCCGAGTACGAGGCCCTCAGCGACTCGCTGCGCAGCGAGATCCGCGAGAAGAACCACCTCACCGAGCTCTTCCTGAGCATCCACCACGGAAGGGGATGACGTGGCCGTCGCCCTGCTGTTCTCCTCGGCGTTCCTGCTGACCGCCGCCGTCATCTTCGCCGTCTGGTTCGGCTTCACCGAGCCCTGGTGGCGCCACCCCTTCGGGCAGTCCGTCATGGTCCTGACCCTCGGCATCATCGTGCTCTCCGGGCTCGGCCTGGTCCGCACGATCTTCGGCGCCGACTACCCGCTGCGTGACGAGCTCGTGCTCGTCGGCCGCTTCCTGGTCGCCATCGGCATCATCCAGCGCCTCGCCGTCCTCGGCCGCGCACAGCACGCCGACCGCCGCTGACCCCCTCACTCCGCGTCCGCCTCGCACGTCTCGTGTCCGGCGGCCCCTTCGTCCTGCCCGCACGACCACGAGGAGACCCCGATGACCTACCGCTACCTCACCCAGCTGGCCGGAGCCCTGCGCGCCGCCGACCTCAAGGTCGTCGAGGTGCCCGGCTGGAAGACCCGCGGCCGCCCCGCGTCGACCGGCGGCTTCGACCCCGTCGGCGTGCTCTGGCACCACACCGGCTCGAAAGACACCAACCCGAAGTCGATCGCCGACGACCGCGCCTACGCCGAGTGGCTCGCCGAGATCGGCCGCTCCGACCTGCCCGCCCCGCTGTGCCAGCTCTCGATCGGCCGCGACGGCACCGTCTACGTCTGCGCCGCCGGCCGCGGCAACCATGCCGGCACCGCCCGCGCCTCGGGCACCGTCGCAGGCGGCGACGGGAACCAGCTCTACGTCGGGGTCGAGTGCCAGAACACCGGCTCCGAGGGCTGGAGCGACGCACAGCGCGACGCCATGGTCACCACCGGCGCCGTGCTCGCCGAGCTGCTCCACACCAGCGCCCAGGCCCAGCGCGCGCACCGCGAGACCTCGGTGACCGGGAAGTGGGACCCGGGCCTGCTCGACATGGACGCCTTCCGCCGCGACGTCGCCGCGGAGCTCGTCACGAAGGAGCGGCCCGAGGAGCCGGACCCAGAGCCGACCCGCGTCGAGGAGATCCGCCAGCTGCTGCGCGAGGCCCTCAAGCACGCGAAGTCCGCGAAGCGCCGCCGTCGGCTCCAGGCCGCCCTCGACCGGCTGCCGAGCCGGTGAACCCCCGCGGCGTCGTCACCCGCCGCCGGGTGCTCGCCCGCCGGCGCGCGGCCGGCAAGCAGCGGCCCCGCCAGGCCAACGTCCTGACCGTCAACGCCGCCTCGGTCAGCGAGCGGCCGAACACCGTGCGCGAGATCGTCGACCGCACCCTCGAGGCCGCCGAGCGGCACAACGTCGTGCTGATCCGCATGTGCGAGGCCGGCGACGTCCGGGCCGCCTGGTTCGGCGAGGACTGGGACGTCTTCCACGACGAGACCGAGGACGTCCCCGGCGGAGGCCCCAGGGCCGGCACTCTGCTCGCCGCACAACGCGACCGCGCGACCCTGAGCAACGCCGAGCTCGTGCTGCTCACCTCCGGCGGGCACGGCATCCGCGACCGCTACGGCGCGGTCGCCTGCGTCACCGTCGACCCCGGCACCCCGTACCGCTGGTCGTGGCGCGACGTCGCGTTCCACGCGCCCCCGAAGCGCGCGTGGGTGCTGTGGCCCGGCTACATGCTCCGGCTCGCACAGCTCGCCGCCGACAACGGGGGCGGGGACAGCAACCGGCTGATCCGCACTGTCGCGCCTGCGCTGCCCGGCCGGCGCGTCCAGGCCCGCCACATCATGGCGACCTTCACCCGGCCGTGGATCCCCACCCGCCGCGTCCGACGCATCGCCGTCGGCTCCGACCACCCCGCCCTGCTCGACACCCTCTGGCCCGCCCCGCGGCCGCGACGCAAGGAGAACCGATGAACCAGTCCATCCTCAACCTCGCGCTCTACATTCTCGGCGCCGGCTTCCTGCTCTGTCTCGGTGGGATCATCTGGCTCGCCGCGGCCGAGCCCGCCCGCTCGATCCCCGACGTGCTCGTCGGCACCACCGGGCTGATCGGTGGCGCGATCGTGGGGGTGCTGGTACCGACCAAGACACCGCCTGCCTGACCGCCGCCTGCCTGACCGCCACCTCCCGGGCCGCCGCCCCGTCTCCGCTCACGCAGCGGGGGCGGGGCGGCTTCGCCATTCCGCGCCACGATCAGCGCGCGGCGCCTAATGTGCGCGCGTGGCACCCGATATTCCGTCGCGATGTACGCGCTGTGGACTCACTGTCGAGCAACCGGGCGGTATACGAGTCGAAAACTCGACAAACATCACCATCCATGGCGGGGGCGGTAACCCATGCCCTCGCTGCGGCGGACGAACTGAGTGGCTGCAGGGGACGTTCAACGTCCGCGACGGCGCCATCGAGATGCTCGCTGGTCCCCAGTGGAGCTGGGACATGGTGGAGGAACTACGGCTGACGCTTCGCCGGATTGTTGAGGAGTCCCCTGAAGACCCTCTATCACCAGTGGAAGCGCTGTCGTCGACCTTCGGGCAGCGCCTACGGGGCGTCACCGCAGGGTGGACGCGCGGCGACATCCTCGGACTCATCGGCGTGCTGCTCTGGGCAGTCGACTGGGCGGGGGTTCAACCATCCGACATTGCCGGTTGGCTCAGCGCGCTCCCGGAGCAGATTGCGTCGATCCTCGACGAAGCCGAGAAGAACGGCCCGCCAACGCCACCGCGGCCAGAGCGATGAGGGCGGAGACCGCCATACCGCGGGCCAAACCAGTCGTCGGCGCTGCGACCGCAAGCAGTGCGAACACGACCGCAAAAACGGCCCACCGCTGCTCGGCATTCACACACGCAGTCTAGTGGCGGCGCTCACCTCGCCGTCTACCCTCGGCCCATGCTCGCGACTCTGCTCATCCTGGCCGGCGCCGTCGGCGGCGGGCTGGTCGGCTACAGCCTTGGTGCCCGACGGCGTGGTTGAGTCCCGCCGCCGCATCGAGGGCGTCCAGCAGGTGCTGAACCAGGACTGGCCGCTGACCCGCGGCGACGGCACGAAGCACGCCGAGGGCATCCCCGATCAGCCGCCGCGGCCGGTACGCGCCCGGGTGGTGTTCGAGCACGACGGCGAGGAGTGGCTACAGGGCCGCGCGCAGCGGTGGACCCGGACCCACGTGTTCGTCGCGATCATGGACGCCCGGCTGCAGATCGGCGCGGTGTGGCTGCGTGTGGAGGACGTCCGGCGTCCCGAGGAACCGCCGCCCGAGACCCCCCGGTGACGAGCGGCGGCCGGGCGCGAGCCTAGGGCCCGACCGGGCGCCGACGTATGAGCCGACGCCCGGTGGACACTGCGACCGCAGAGCCGAGGTCGGACTGGGAGATACCAAGCAAGCCCACCCACCTCGAGCCGCGGGCCGCCGCTCCTCGCCCCGAGACCGAGCGAGCGGCGGCCCGCCTCTTGCTCACGTGCTCGTGCCCGGCGGGAAGCGGGGCTCCATCGGCAACAGGCACGCCTCCCGCACCCACTTCGTCACCGTCGACCACGGCAGCTCACCCCCACCGACCGCGAACGTCGTCAGGCCCTCCCACCGCGGCTCGCGGTGCCCCTCAACCTGCCGCCACTCCAGCAGAATCCCCGGCGCCACCGGGCCACGGAACGCCGTCGACTCGTCCACCCACACCGGCACCGGCCGGCTCACGTCCATCCGGTCACGGTTCGAGGCGCCCATGCTCGCGACCGTAGGACCTAGCGCCGACCCAGCGCAGCGCCGCCGCGACCACTCCTACTCGTGACCCCGGGCCGCTGCCGCACCGGCCGTGATGATGGCGTCGACCGCCGCACGCGGGACGGTCCAGCTGCGGCCGACCCGGGTCGCCGGCAGCGACTTGCCCGCGATGCGCTGCAGCACCGCCTGCCGACTGATGCCGAGGAGCGTCGCGGCCTCGCTGACCGACACCACCTCGGGGGTCGACTCCCACCCCTGGCGGGCGTCGTGCTCGGCGGTGGTCAGCACGGTGCAGGCGATCGGCTCGGCACCGAACGCGGAGCTCACGACCGCGAGCGCGGTGGTGGTCGCCTGGGCAAGGCTCTCCGCGGGCACCGTGATGGTCGCGGAGAGGAAGCCGCGGGGGCTGGTGCCGATGGCAGCGTGGTAGGTCGCGAGCTGCTCGAGGAGCTCGTCGACGCGGTCGCCGGCGAGCTCCTCGCGCCGGTTGACGTCGATGGTTGCGGTGTAGAAGTCCATGGTCCGGTCCTCGGTCTCTTCGTCGTTGTCGTGCCAGACTCGGGGTCCGAGGACCGGGGCGATATCCGCGCCCCGGTCCTCTTCCGCGTTCGGCCTAGGGCGGCCAGCGGAACCCTGCACGCCGGGCTGCGGCGATGCCGTTCTTCAGCCCGCGCCAGTCGCTGGGGGTGCCAGCGAAGGCGCAGACGAAGCGGCCGTCGCGGTAGACCACGATGTGCATCTTCTTCGTCGTCCTGACCTCGAAGCCCTGCTGCTCGAGTGCCTTGACGACCTTCTTCATGTCCTTGTCCATGTTCACCTCCTTCGGTCCGTTTGACAAGTCAATCGTACCACGCACCTTGTCGAACGACAAGGATGGGAGGTGAGGTCGGTATGGCCGGTTACGGTTCGGCCCGTGAAGATCCTCGCCGCGCACCGACCCGCCAACGACACCACCGCCGAGGCGCAGCGCTTCACCATCGAGGTCCCGGAGTACGACGACGCCGCCATGGATCAGGTCCGCGCGAGGATCCCCGAGGGGCACCTCCTCCTGCACGTGCAGACCGCGGACTGACCCCGGCCCGCAGCTCGCCGGACTGTCGGTGGTCGTACCCAAGATTGGGTACGTGACCGCACCCGATCAGCCGGCGACGACGGCCGGCATCACCCATGAGGACCGCATGATGCTCGACTTCGAGCACTCCTGGTGGAAGTACGCCGGCGCCAAGGAGACCGCCATCCGCGAGCAGTTCGCGCTGACCTCCACGACCTACTACCGCCGCCTCAACTGGGTCATCGACCAGCCCGAGGCGCTCGAGCACGACGCGCTCCTCGTCAGGCGCCTCCGCCGGCTCCGCACCGCCCGCCAGGAGCAGCGGTCCGCACGGCGCCTCGGCTTCGACGAGGACCTCGGGTGACCAGCATCCGGGAGTGGTTCGTCCTCCGCGCGCTCGACCCCGACCACGAGTGGGAGCTCCGCGCCGCGTGCGCAGACACCCCGGACCTCCTTGACACCTTCACCCACCCTGGGCGCCAGCCTCGCGACGCCGAGGCCCTGGCGGTCTGCGGCCGCTGCACCGTGCTGCCGCAGTGCCAGGCCGCCGCCGTCGAGCGCGGCGACACCTTCGGCATCCGCGGCGGCCGCCGCCTCGGCTGACCTCTCAGAGGTTGTCCATCGGCGACCGGCCCTTGTAGGCCTCCCGCGCCCGCTCGGCCCGGGTCTTCGCGGCGTACCGCGTGAGCATCTGCCGCGACCGCCAGCCGGCCAGCTCCATCAGGTCACCCTCTGACCCGCCGGCGCGGAGCCAGGCATCGGCGAACCCGTGCCGAAACATGTGCGCGTGCAGCCCCGGGATCCCGGCTTGTTTCCCACGCCTCCGGAGCATCTGCTGGATGCCGTTCGAGGTCAGGGCGCGCCCGTCCTTGCCAGAGAGCCACAGCCAGGGCCCGTCGGCGTACGGCTGACGACCGCGAACCCTCAGGTACCGGTCGACCGACCGCGCGGTCCGCGACCCGAACGACACCATCCGCTCGCGGCGACCCTTTCCAGTGACCAGCAGCGTGCGCTCGCGGAGGTCGAGGTGCTCGAGGTGCGCGGTAGCCAGCTCGGAGAGTCGGGCGCCGGTGTCGGCGTACATGAGAATCAGCGCCTGGTCGCGGCGGTCGACCAGCAGCGGACCCTCGCAGGCGGCGATGACGTCCTTGAGCTGGTCGGGCGTGAGAAACTCGACGAGCTTCTCGGGCAGCGCCGGCGCCTTCACCAGCGCCATCGGGTTGACGGTCGTCTCCCCCTCCTCGAGGCACCACGCGAAGAAGTGACGCAGCCCGTTCCAACGGGTGCGGGCGGTCGAGGCGGACCGGGTCTCAATGAGCTCGGCGAGCCAGGTGCGGCACGTCGAGGTGTCGATCTGGTCGGGCGCGGTGGGCCGGTTGGTGTCGACGAGCCAGCGTCCGAACAGGGTCATGGACTCGAGGTAGTTGCCGATGGTGCGCGGCGACTTGTTCTCGGCCTCGAGGGCGAGCGTCCAGGAGGCGACGAGCGCGTCGAGCGCGGCGGTGCTGGTCATGGTGGGTGACTCCGATAGGTGGTGTCCGAACGCTGTGCGTTCGTCACTATGTTCGAAGCCGCCGACATTCCCGCTGGTCAGACGCGGATGGTGGGCGCAGAGGGGATCGAACCCCCGACCACCTCGTTGTAAGCGAGGTGCTCTACCGCTGAGCTATACGCCCGTGCCCGCTCGGGCGGCCACAGACTAGACGGTGGCGGTCGGCCGCGTGAAAAGGGCCGTAAATGGAAGTTGAACCGCTGGCGTCTCGGGTCACCAGCGGTTCAACGAGAAGAACTCTACGCGTCCGCGACGAGCCCCGTCCGCGGATCGCGGCAAAATCGGGACGGCGGTCTAGACGGCGACCGCGGCCCCGGTCAGGCGTGCGCGGAGAGCTGGCGCAGGTGCTCGTCGAGGTCGCGGCCCTCGGACGTCGGGTTGTGGACGGCCCACCGCAGGACGCCCTGCCGGTCGACGACGTACGACGAGCGCCGGGGCGCACCGGTCGCCTCGTTGAGGACGTCGTAGGAGCGCGACACCTCCCCGTGCGGCCAGAAGTCGGAGAGCAGCGGGAAGTTCAGCCCGTCGCTGTCGGCGAACGCCCGGAGCGCGTAGAGCGGGTCGCAGGAGATCGCCAGCACCTCGGTGTCGAAGGTCAGGAACTCGGCCAGCCGGTCGCGCACCCCGGTCAGCTCCCCGGTGCACACCCCGGAGAAGGCGTAGGGGAAGAACAGGATCGCGACCGCCTTGGTGCCGCGGTACGACGAGAGGGTGACGTCCTGGCCGAACTGGTCGCGCAGCGTGAAGTCGGGCGCCTCGCACCCGAGCGCGAGTCCGCTCACCCGGCGGCCTCCGTGCTGGCGTCCTGGCCGGGCCCCGGGTGGTCCTTCAGCTCACGCTTGAGGACTTTGCCGGTGGCGTTGCGGGGCAGCTCGTCGATGAGCACGATCTCCTTCGGGACCTTGTAGCGCGCGAGGTTCGCCTTCACCCAGTCCTTGAGCGTGTCCTCGTCGGCCGCAGCGCCGTCGCGCAGCACCACGAACGCCCGCAGCCGCTTGCCGTAGTCGGGGTCGTCCACCCCGATCGCCGCGACGTCGACCACGGCCTCGTGGCGGGCCAGGCAGTCCTCGACCTCCTTGGGGAAGACGTTCTCCCCGCCGGAGACGATCATCTCGTCGTCGCGCCCCTCCACGTAGAGGCGGCCGTCCTCCCCGAACCGGCCGACGTCGCCGGTGGCCATCAGCCCGTCGAGGACGTCCTTGCCGCCCCCGCCGGTGTAGCCCTCGAAGAGCAGGCTGTTGCCGACGAAGATCCGGCCCGAGGCGCCCGCGGGCGCCTCCTTGCCCTGCTCGTCGTAGATGCGGACGGTCGTGGCCCACGGCGGCCGGCCGGCGGAGTCGGGGGCCTCGCGCAGGTCCACCGGCGTCGCGATCGAGGCGTAGGCGACCTCGGTCGAGCCGTAGATGTTGTAGAGGTGGTCGCCGAAGTGGTCCATCCAGGTGACCGCCAGGTCACCGGGCAGCGCCGAGCCGGAGGACGCGACCACCTTGACGGTGTCGAGGGAGTACCGCTGCAGCACCTGCTCCTCCAGGCCGAGGATCCGCTGCAGGAACACCGGGATCACCACCAGCGAGTCGCAGCGCTCCTCCTCGACGGTGCGCAGGCAGTCCTCGGGGTCGAAGCGGCGGCGCAGCACGACCGTGGAGCCCAGCAGCATCGACAGCGCCATGTGCGCGAAGCCCCACGTGTGGAAGAGCGGCGCGGCGATGTGGGTGCGCCAGCCGTGCCGCAGCGGCATCCGCGACAGCAGTGAGATCGCGGCGTCGATGCCGGCCTCGCTGCGCGGGGCGCCCTTCGGCGTGCCGGTCGTGCCCGAGGTCAGGATGATCGTGCGGCCGTGCCGGTCGGGCGGGTCGAGGTCGCCGTCGTCCTCGGCAGCGATGAGCTGCTCGAGGGTGGCGACGCCCCCGGTGGCGTCTTCACCGTCGCCGTCGCCGTCGACCCAGGCCAGCACCCGCTCCTCGACGTCGACCGCGGCCAGCAGGTCGGTGAACTCCTCGTCGTGGACCACGACGGTCGGCTGCTCGCGCTCCAGCACGTCGACCAGCTGCGGCCCGGCGAAGGCGGTGTTGAGGTAGAGCACGTCGGCGCCGAGCTTGGCCACGGCGATGCTCGCGTCGATGAAACCGCGGTGGTTGCGGCACATCACCGCGACCCCGTCGCCCTCGCCGACGCCACGGGCACGCAGTGCGCGCGCCAGTGCGTTCGAGCGGCGGTGCAGCTCGCCGAAGGTCAGCTCGCCGAGCTCGTCGACGAGGCCCACCCGGTCGGGGTAGCGCACGGCCAGGCTGGCGAAGCCGCCCGCGGGGCCGGTCCCCCAGTCCTTGACCGTCCTGGCCAGGCGCGCCAGCACGGCCGGCGGGTAGGGCCGGATGATGCCCGAGGACGCGAGCACCTTGGCACCGGTGCCCGCGGTCGCCGCGCGGCCGAGGAGGGTCTGCAGCACGGGGCGAACCTACGCGGGGGTCTTGGGTGCCACCAGGCGGGTCGCCGCCCAGTCCTTGCTCACCGCGGCGGTCGTCGTCTGGGAGAGCCCGGCGATCGGTGCGGCTTCCGCGATGGTGGCGGCGTCGACGGAGTTCGGGCGGCCGACCTTCGGGGTCAGCAGCCAGATGGCGCCGCCGCCGACGAGGTCGGTCAGCGCGTCGACGAGGCCGTCGACCAGGTCGCCGTCCTCCTGGCGCCACCACAGCAGGACCGCGTCCACGACGTTGCCGTAGTCACCGTCGACCATGTCGGCGTCGATGGTGTCCTCGATGGAGACGCGCAGGTCGTCGTCGGTGTCGTTGTCCCACCCGAGCTCTTGGACGACCATGCCCTTGGTGAACCCCAGTCGCTCCGCAGGTCCGGTGTCGGGTTGGTCGGCGCCTGCGGCGCCGGTCCGGGTGGTCCCCCCACCCTCGGTCGAGCTCAACGTGGTCCTCCAGACGCGATCGGTACGCCCGCGCTCCGCGGGCGATGGGGAGTAGTCCAGCGGAGACCGCGCCGAGGCGCAAGCCGTCCCGACCTGCGGGAACGTCGCGCGCCGCCCCGATCGCCGGCCCGATCGGCGCCCACCGGCCCCGTCGACGTCGGCGTCGGGGCCGGCCGAGGGCCGACCGGCGACCGACGAGCGGTCGCCCCCGCCCTCCGTGGCCGCCTGGCTACCGACGGGTAAATTCCGTCCCTCGCACCCGCGTGCAACGATGACGAGGTGACCGGAGAACCACCCACCAGCTCAGGCACGCGCAAGGGCTCGACCCCCTCGGTGATCCACGAGGGCCTGCCGACCCAGCTGCCCGACATCGACCCGGACGAGACCAACGACTGGCTCGACTCCTTCGACTCCCTCGTGGACGAGCGCGGACGCGAGCGCGCGCGCTACGTCATGCTCCGCCTGCTCGAGCGGGCGCGCGAGATGCAGGTCGGCGTCCCCGCCCTGCGGAGCACCGACTACATCAACACCATCCCGCCCGAGCGGGAGCCGTGGTTCCCCGGTGACGAGGAGGCGGAGCGTCGGATCCGCGCGTTCATCCGCTGGAACGCCGCCGTCATGGTGTCCAGCGCGAACCGCAAGGGCCTCGAGGTCGGCGGCCACATCGCGACGTACCAGTCCTCGGCCAGCCTCTACGAGGTCGGCTTCAACCACTTCTTCCGCGGCAAGGACCACCCCGGCGGCGGCGACCAGGTCTACATCCAGGGCCACGCCTCCCCGGGTGTCTACTCCCGCGCGTTCCTCGAGGGTCGCCTGAACGAGGAGCAGCTCTACCGGTTCCGCCAGGAGGTCCAGCACGGGCCCGGCGCCGGGCTGCCGTCCTACCCCCACCCCCGGCTGATGTCGGACTTCTGGGAGTTCCCGACGGTCTCCATGGGCCTGACCGGCATCAACTCCATCTACCAGGCGCGGTTCAACCGCTACCTGCAGAACCGCGGCATCAAGGACACCAGCCAGCAGCACGTCTGGGCGTTCCTCGGTGACGGCGAGATGGCCGAGCCCGAGTCGCTCGGCGCGATCCGGGTCGCGGCACGCGAGGAGCTCGACAACCTCACCTGGGTGATCAACTGCAACCTGCAGCAGCTCGACGGCCCGGTCACGGGCAACGGGAAGATCATCCAGGAGCTCGAGGCCAACTTCCGTGGCGCCGGCTGGAACGTCATCAAGGTCGTCTGGGGTCGCGAGTGGGACCCGCTGCTGGCCCGCGACGTGGACGGCGTGCTCGTCAACAAGATGAACACCACGCCGGACGGCGCGTTCCAGACCTACTCGGTCGAGGACGGCGCCTACGTGCGCGAGAGCTTCTTCGGTGGCGACCCGCGCCTGCGGGCGATGGTCGAGCACATGAGCGACCAGCAGATCCAGAAGCTGCCGCGCGGTGGCCACGACTACCGCAAGGTGTACGCCGCGTTCGACTCGGCCACCAAGCACGTCGGCCAGCCGACCGTGATCCTCGCCAAGACGATCAAGGGCTGGACGATCGACGCGCTGGAGGGCAAGAACGCCACCCACCAGATGAAGAAGCTGACCCCGGCCGACCTCAAGCGGTTCCGGGACCGGCTCTACCTGCCCATCTCCGACCGCGACCTCGAGCGGGCCTACGAGGAGACCGGCACCGCGCCGTTCTTCCACCCCGGCGCGGACTCCCCCGAGATCGAGTACATGCTCGAGCGTCGTCGCCAGCTCGGCGGCTCGCTGCCCAAGCGCGTCGTGCGGGCCAAGCCGCTCACGCTGCCGGGTGACAAGGCCTACGCCGAGCTCAAGCAGGGCTCGGGCAAGAACTCCGTCGCCACCACGATGGCGGTCGTCCGTCTGCTCAAGGACTGGATGAAGGACACCGAGATCGGCAAGCGCATCGTGCCGATCGCCCCGGACGAGTACCGCACGTTCGGCATGGACGCGATGTTCCCGAGCGCGAAGGTCTACAACCCCTCCGGCCAGCAGTACGAGTCGGTCGACCGGAACATGTTGCTCTCCTACAAGGAGTCGACCCAGGGCCAGATGCTCCACGAGGGCATCTCCGAGGCCGGCGCGATGGCCTCGGCGACCGCCGCCGGCTCGGCGTACTCCACGCACGGCGAGCCGATGATCCCGTTCTACATCTTCTACTCGATGTTCGGGTTCCAGCGGACCGGCGACTCGATCTGGGCCATGGCCGACCAGCTCTCCCGGGGCTTCCTGGTCGGCGCCACCGCCGGTCGCACCACGCTGACCGGCGAGGGCCTGCAGCACGCCGACGGGCACTCCCCGCTGCTCGCGGTGACCAACCCGGCGGTCGTGCACTACGACCCGGCCTACGCCTACGAGGTCGCGCACATCATGCGCTCCGGCCTCGAGCGGATGTACGGCACCGGCGGGCCCGAGGGCAACGGCGAGAACGTCATCTTCTACCTGACGGTCTACAACGAGCCGGTGCCGCAGCCCAAGGAGCCCGAGGACGTCGACGTCGAGGGCATCCTGCGCGGCATGCACCAGGTCTCGCGCGCCGAGGGCGAGGGCCCGCGGGTCACGCTGATGGGCTCGGGCGTCGGCATGCCGTGGATCCAGGACGCGAAGCGGATGCTCGCCGAGGAGTGGGGCGTCCAGGCCGACACCTGGTCGGTCACCTCGTGGAACGAGCTGGCCCGCGACGCCGTCGCCGCCGAGGAGTGGAACCTGCTGCACCCCGGCGAGGAGGCGCGCAGCTCCTACGTCGAGGAGCGGCTGGTCGACGTCGAGGGGCCCGTCGTCGCGGTCTCGGACTTCATGCGGGCCGTGCCCCTGCAGATCGCCCGCTGGGTGCCCGGTGACTACCGGGTGCTGGGTGCCGACGGGTTCGGCTTCGCCGACACCCGCCCGGCCGCCCGACGGTACTTCCACATCGACGCCCAGTCCGTCGTCGTGCAGGCCCTCCAGGCCCTCGCCGACGCCGGGCAGGTCGACCGCTCCCAGGTCGAGAAGGCGTTCGCGACGTACCGGATCGACGACCCCACCGCCGTCGCCGGCGTGAAGCAGGAAGGCGGAGACGCCTGAGGGACGAGGGCGTCAGCCTCGACGCGTGACGGCAGGGCGGTGACCACTCCGGTGGTCACCGCCCTGCTGCGTCCTCAGGCGCTGGTGATGTCGGTGACCGAGGCGACCGGCGCCGGCTCGCTGCGGCCGTTGACCAGCAGCGTCCGCACGCGCTCCCGGTCGTACGTCGAGGGCTGGGTGGTCCGGACGAAGTCGTGGAGCAGCTTGGCGAACCGCTCGGGGTGGTCCTTGTGCGGGAAGTGCCCGGCGTTCGGGATGATCTCCACCCGCGACCGCGGGGCGAGGTCACCGGCCAGCCCGGCGTGGCGCACCGGGATGACGGTGTCGTCGCGGCCCCACACCACCGCCATCGGCATCTCCTCGGTGAGGTAGGCCCGGTCGGCCATCGTGACGACCTGGCCCTTCCAGTCCACGACGCCGCGCACGACGTGGCGGATCGCGTGGCGCGCGGCCGGGTCCTTGAAGGAGTCGTAGATCTCCGCCATCTCACCGAGGTCCCGCGCGTGCCGCGAGGGCAGCGCGGTCATCAGCTGCATGCCCTTCTTGCCCGCGTGCCGGATGCCGGGGAGCGTCAGGACTCCCATGACCTGGTGGAACCCCGGGGTGGTGATCGCGCGGATCGCGGGGGTCACCTCCGGGCCCAGGCCGCCGGAGGCGACGAGGACCAGCCGGTCGGTGCGCTCGGGGAACTGGTAGGCGAACTGCATCGCCACCCCGCCGCCGAAGCTGTGCCCGACGACGGTCACCCGCTCGACCTCGAGGACGGTCAGCAGGTCGCGCATGCCGTTGGCGAACCCGCCGAGGCTGTAGTCCGCCCGCGGCTTGTCCGACTGCCCGTGGCCGAGCAGGTCGGGGGCGATGACGGTGTAGCGCCGGGCGAGCAGGTCGATCACCGGCGCCCAGGTGGTGTGGGAGCACCCCAGCCCGTGCAGGAGCAGCAGCGCGGGACCCGACCCGACCTTCACGTACGCCCGGCGGTGGCCGTGGATCGTGACGTGCTGGACCTCGTGGGACTTTGTGGACACCTGGTACTCCTCCGGCGGGAGCTCGTGCTCGTGCCTGTCCGCCGACCCTAGGGTCCGGCGCCGGGAAACGCGGGATTTCCCTTGTTTTGTTGGGCATCCGGCACGACCTCGTCGTCGTGCCTCGCCCGGTCGACCGGTCCGCGGCCACCCGCGCAACGGTGCGGGACTAGCCTGCGGACGTGTCGAGCATTCCAGCCGCAGTACCCCGCTCGCGTGCCGCCGATGCGCTGCAGCGGGCCACCGGTGCGCTCAGCACCGCCGCCACCGCGCGGATGGACGCCGAGATGCCCTGGTTCCGCGACCTCAGCGCCCAGGACCGCTCCTGGGTCGGCCTGATCGTGCAGGCCGGCATCCGGGGCTTCGTCGACTGGTTCCGCGCCGACGACGGCACGCCCGCGCCCGGCGCCAACGAGCTGGCCGCGTCGGTGTTCGGCGCGGCGCCGAGGGCGCTGGCCGGCGTGATCAACCTCCAGCAGACGGTGGACCTGGTGCGGCTGTCGATCGAGGTCGTCGAGTCCGACATCGACCGCCTGCTCGGCGCTGAGGACGTGCCCCTGGTCCGCGCCGCCGTGCTCCGCTACGCCCGCGAGGTCGCCTTCGCGACCGCGGAGGTCTACGCCCGCGCGGCGGAGGTGCGCGGCGCCTGGGACGCCCGGCTCGAGGCCCTCGTCGTGGACGCCGTGCTCCGCGCCGAGGCCGACGAGGCGGTGCTGAGCCGGGCCAGCGCGCTGGGCTGGAGCGCCGCCGGCGACGTCGCGGTGGTCCTCGGGGCGGTCCCGGAGCGGACGGCGGCCGCCGATCTGCCCGAGGAGGTACGCCGCGCGGCGCGGACCGCGGGCCTGGAGGCGCTGTGCGCCGTGCAGGGCGACCGGCTCGTGGTGCTCCTGGGCGGCGTGGCCGACCCGCGGGTGGCCGCCGAGTCGGTCGTCGGCCTCTTCGGGGAGGGACCCGTCGTCGTGGGTCCCGCCGCCGACGACCTCGCCGGCGCGCACGTGTCCGCACGCGCCGCCGTCTCCGCGCACCGCGCGGCCGCGGGGTGGCCGGGTGCGCCGAGGCCGGTGCAGAGCATCGAGCTGCTGCCCGAGCGCGCACTGGCCGGCGACGGGCACGCCCGCCGGCACCTCGTCGAGCAGCTCTACCTCCCGCTGCTGCGCGCCCGCGGGACGATGGTCGAGACGCTCGCGACGTACCTCGACGAGGGCTCTTCGATCGAGGGCACCGCGCGGGCCCTCTTCGTGCACCCCAACACCGTCCGCTACCGCCTGCGCCAGGTCACCGACACCACCGGCTTCTCCCCCAGCCGCCCCCGGGACGCGTTCGTCCTGCGGATCGCGCTCGTCCTGGGCCGCCAGTCCGGCCGTGTCGAGTAGCCCTCTCCACCGGCCGCGGGACTAGCTGCGACGCCACGTCGGCTTTTGTGGGAACCCCACAAGAACCGGCCTGCGGATTTCGTGGGCGCCGGAGGCGAGCGCGGACCCCTCGGAGGGGCAGGGTGGACCCGTGCTCGTCATCGTCGCCCCGGGCCAGGGGGCCCAGACTCCCGGCTTCCTCCGGCCCTGGCTGGAGGACCCGGTCTTCGCCTCGCGCTTCGAGTGGCTCGCGACCGTCGCCGGGGTCGACCTGGTCGCCCACGGCACCGAGTCCGACGCGGAGACCATCCGCGACACCCGGATCGCGCAGCCGCTGCTCGTCGCGACCGGCCTGGTCGCCGCGCTCGAGCTGTTCCCGCACCCTGCCGACGCCTTCGCCAAGATCGGCGCGGTCGCCGGCCACAGCGTCGGCGAGCTGACCGCCGCGGCGGGCGCCCGGGCGATCACCGCGGAGCAGGCGATGGTGCTGGTGCGCGAGCGCGGCAACGCCATGGCCGACGCCTCGGCCGTGACGCCCACCGGGATGACCGCCGTCCTCGGCGGCGACCGGGACGAGGTGCTGGCCGCCCTCGCGCGGCACGGCCTGACCGCCGCCAACGACAACGGCCCCGGTCAGGTCGTCGCGGCCGGCACCCTCGACCAGCTCGCCGCCCTCGCGGACGACGCGCCGGCCAAGGCCCGGCTGATGCCGCTGAGCGTCGCGGGCGCCTTCCACACCGAGCACATGCGCCCGGCCGTCGACCACGTCGCGCACCTGGCCCGCTCGGTCTCGACCCACGACCCGCGGACGCGGCTGATCTCCAACCGCGACGGGCAGGTCGTCCACGACGGCAACGAGGTGCTGCGCCGGATCGTCGGGCAGATCGCGAGCCCGGTGCGCTGGGACCTGTGCCTGGAGACGATGGCCGACCTCGGTGTCACCGGCATCCTCGAGATGCCGCCGGCGGGCACGCTGACCGGCATCGCCAAGCGCGCGCTCAAGGGCGTGGCGACGTTCGCGCTCAAGACCCCCGACCAGCTCGACGCGGCCCGGGCCTTCTGCGAGGAGCACGGCGAGTCCTCGGAGATGGAGACCTCCCCCACCTGGCGGATGGTCGTCTCCCCGGTCAAGGGCACCTTCCACATCGCCGGCGCCGCGGCCGCCTCCGCCGTCCTGCCCGCCGGAGCAGCGATCGGCGACGTCGCCAGCCTGCGGGACCGGATCCCGGTCACCGCCGCCCACGGCGGCCAGGTCGTGGAGTGGCTCGTCGAGGACGGCGACCTCGTCTCGCCCGGCCAGCCACTGCTGCGGCTGCACCCCGAGGGAGCGGCCTGATGGGCGCGCGGATCCGGGCCACCACCGGCGCGGAGCACGCACGCATCCTCGGCATCGGCGCCTACCGCCCCCGCCGGGTCGTCCCCAACTCCGAGGTGGTCGAGGCGATCGACTCCAGCGACGAGTGGATCCAGCAGCGGTCGGGCATCAAGCAGCGCCGGTTCGCCTCCGACGACGAGACCATCCAGATGATGTCGGTCGCCGCCGCGCGCCAGGCGCTCGAGCGCGCCGGCCTCGACGCCGGGCAGATCGACTGCGTCGTCGTCGCCACCGTCAGCCACCTGATGCAGACCCCGGCCGTCGCGACCCTGGTCGCCCACGAGCTCGGCACCGACCAGGCCGCGGCGTTCGACGTGTCGGCCGCCTGCGCGGGCTTCTGCCACGGCGTCGCGATGGCTGCCGACTTCGTCCGGACCGGGAGCGCCCGGCACGTCCTGGTCGTCGGCGTCGAGCGGCTCTCCGACATCACCGACATGACCGACCGCGGCACGGCGTTCATCTTCGCCGACGGCGCCGGCGCCGCCGTGGTGGGCCCGAGCGACGAGCCGGGCATCGGCCCGGTCGTGTGGGGCTCCGACGGCGAGCAGTCCGACCTGATCCGGTCCCGCCACGACTGGCGTGACGTGCTGGCCGCCGCGGAGCCGGCGATGCCGCACCTGACCATGCAGGGCAGCGCGGTCTTCCGCTGGGCGTCGTTCGCGATGGCCAAGGTGGCCCAGGAGGCCCTGGACCGGGCCGGCATCACCGCCGACCAGCTCGACTGCTTCGTGCCGCACCAGGCGAACATGCGGATCACCGACGCCATGGCCCGGTCGATGAAGCTGCCCCCCACCGTCCGCATCGCCCGCGACATCGCCGAGCAGGGCAACACCTCGGCCGCCTCGATCCCGCTGGCCTTGGACCGGATGGTCGCCGAGGGCGACGCCCGGTCCGGCGACACCGCCCTGCTGGTCGCCTTCGGTGCCGGCCTGGCGTACGCCGCCCAGGTCGTCGTCGTCCCCTGAGCCGCTCGACCGCGGCCCCACGAGCGCACCACCCCGCAGCACCCCCAGACCCAGCACCACCCCACCACCGAGAGGAACCAGCATGGCCACCACTGAGGAGATCCGCTCCGACCTCGCCGAGATCGTCAACGAGGTCGCGGGCGTCGACGCCGCCGACGTCCAGCTCGACAAGTCGTTCGTCGAGGACCTCGACGTCGACTCGCTGTCGATGGTCGAGGTCGTCGTCGCTGCCGAGGAGAAGTTCGGCGTCTCCATCCCCGACGACGAGGTCAAGAACCTCAAGACCGTCGGTGACGCCGTGGCCTTCATCGAGCGCGCCTCCGCCTGACCCCGACCGGCGCCGGCCCGTCGCGGCCGGCGCCGTCCCCCCCTCCGCACGTCCCCTCCCCGAGGAGCAGCCATCATGTCCGCCACGCGCGTCGTCGTCACCGGTCTGGGAGCCACCTCCCCGGTCGGGGGCGACGTCCCCTCCACCTGGTCCGCCCTGCTCGAGGGCCGCTCGGGCGTCCGTCCCCTCGAGGAGGAGTGGGCCGAGCCGCTCGGCGCCCGCATCGCCGCCCGCGTGGCGGTCGAGCCGAGCGAGACCCTCGACCGGGTCAAGGCGCGCCGCATGGACCGCTCGGGGCAGCTGGCCATGGTCGCCGCCCTCGAGGCCTGGGCCGACGCCGGCCTGACCGGCAGCGCCGCCGAGGCGGGCATCGACCCCGAGCGCCTGTCGGTCGCGATGGCGTCGGGCATCGGCGGTGTCACCACGCTGCTGACCAACTACGACGCCCTGCTCGCCAAGGGACCGCGCCGCGTCTCCCCGCTGGCGATCCCGATGCTCATGCCCAACGGCCCGGCCGCCGGCATCGGCCTCGCGCTCGGTGCCAAGTCGGGCGTCCACACCCCGGTCTCGGCGTGCGCCTCGGGCAACGAGGCGATCGCCCTGGGCATCGACCTGATCCGCCTGGGCCGCGCCGACATCGTCGTCTGCGGCGGCACCGAGGCCGCGGTCCATGCCCTGCCGATGGCCGCCTTCGGCCAGATGATGGCGCTGTCCAAGCGCAACGACGACCCGGCCGCCGCCTCGCGTCCCTGGGACAAGGGCCGCGACGGCTTCGTGCTCGGTGAGGGTGCCGCCGTCCTCGTCCTGGAGTCCGAGGAGCACGCCGCCGCCCGCGGCGCGCGGGTGTACGCCGAGGCCGGCGGTGCCGGCATCACCGCCGACTCCCACGACATCGCCCAGCCCGACCCGGTCGGCGCCGGCGCGACCCGCGCGATGCGGTTCGCCCTCCGCGACGCCGACCTCTCCCCCGCCGACGTCGCCCACATCAACGCCCACGCCACCTCGACGCCCCAGGGCGACGTGGCCGAGGCGCTCGCGATCCGCAACGCGCTCGGCGACGCGGCGTCCGGCGCGGTCCTCACCTCGACCAAGTCGATGACCGGGCACCTCCTCGGTGCCGCCGGCGCCCTGGAGTCGGTCGCCACCGTGCTCGCGCTGCACCACCGCACCGTGCCGCCGACGATCAACCTCGAGGACCCCGAGGACGTCGGCCTCGACCTGGCCGACAAGGTCCGCGACCTGCCCGAGGGCGACATCGCCGCCCTCAACAACTCCTTCGGCTTCGGCGGCCACAACGTCGCCATCGCGTTCCGGAGCGTCTCGTGACGCAAGCGCCGACGGCCCCGCGGACGCCCACCAAGGTCCCCCGGGACCAGGACCCCCGGCACCCGGTCACCCGACTGCGGGCCCTGCTCGACGCCGACTCCCTCGAGCTGATCACCCCCGACGACGACTCCGGCATGGTCGCCGCGGTCGGCACCGTCGAGGGGACCCGGGTCGTGGCCTTCTGCTCCGACGCCACCGTGATGGGCGGCGCGATGGGCGACCAGGGCTGCCAGGTCGTCGTCGACGCCTACCACCGAGCGATGACCGACGGCGTCCCGATCATCGGGCTGTGGCACTCCGGCGGCGCCCGTCTCGCCGAGGGCGTGCTGTCGCTGCACGCCGTCGGACGGATCTTCAAGGTGATGACGCAGGCCTCCGGCCGCGTGCCGCAGATCTCGGTCGTGCTCGGCCCGGCTGCCGGCGGCGCGGCGTACGGCCCCGCGCTCACCGACGTCGTCATCCTCGGTCCCGAGGGCCGGATCTTCGTGACGGGCCCCGACGTGGTCCGGTCGGTCACCGGCGAGGACGTCGACATGCTGCGCCTGGGCGGACCCGAGCCGCACGGCCGGCGCTCCGGCGTCGTCCACGTGCTCGCGGAGTCCGAGCGCGAGGCGCTCGACCGCGCGCGGGCCGTCGCGACCCTCCTCGGCGCCCAGGGCAGCCTGCGCGTCTCCGAGGTCGAGGACCGTGACCTCGCCGCGCTGCTGCCCGAGTCCCGCAAGCGGGCGTACGACGTGCACCCGCTCGTGGCCTCCGTGCTCGACGAGGGCACGGCGCTCGAGCTGCACGCCAAGTGGGCGCCGAACATCGTCACCACCCTCGGTCGTCTCGGCGGCCGCACCGTCGGCGTGGTCGCGAACAACCCGCTGCGCCTCGGCGGCTGCCTGGACTCCCTCTCCGCGGAGAAGGCCAGCCGCTTCGTGCGGATGTGCGACGCCCTCGGGGTCCCGCTCGTCGTGCTCGTCGACGTCCCGGGCTACCTGCCCGGCGTCGGCCAGGAGTGGGACGGTGTCGTGCGCCGCGGTGCGAAGCTGCTGCACGCGTTCGGCGAGTGCGTGGTCCCCCGGGTCACCCTGGTGACCCGAAAGACGTACGGCGGTGCCTACATCGCGATGAACTCGCGCTCGCTCGGCGCCACCAGGGTCTTCGCCTGGCCCGGCGCCGAGGTCGCGGTCATGGGTGCGGTCGCGGCCATCCGGGTGCTGCACCGCCGTCGCCTGGCCGAGGTCGCACCCGAGATCCGTCCCCAGGTCGAGGCCGAGCTGGCCGCCGAGCACGAGCGGCTCGCCGGCGGCGTGGACAAGGCCGTCGAGATCGGTGTCGTCGACGAGGTCGTCGACCCGGCACTCACGCGCTCCGCCCTGGCCCGGGCGATCGACGAGGCGGTGCAGGCCGAGGGTGTCCGCCACGGCGTGCACGGCAACATCCCGCTCTAGCCCGCCTGACGCTGAGGCGCACGCCACACTCCGCGAGGGGTGTGGCCCTCACCACTCGTCGGGAACGATGGGGCCATGCGACCCCACGCCCGTCTGCTCGCCGCCGCCCTGGTCGCCGCCAGCCTGCCCGTCCTGGGCCCGGTCGGGCAGGCGTCGGCGGCGGAACCGGTCGAGGTCCGCGCGGACTGGGGGCGCACCGCCGCTCCCGACGGCGTGCTGAAGCGCGGCTGCAAGCGCTACGCCTACCGCTACCGCCTCACCGTCCCGACCGACGACTGGGAGGTCGAGGTGAAGATCAAGGACCCGAAGGGCCACAAGATCGCCTCGACCTACCTCCTCAGCGACAGCGAGGAGCCGACCGGCAGGCTGAGGTTCCGGCTGTGCGGCGTCGCCTCGTCCCCCGGCAGGTTCACCATCAAGGCGAAGGTGTCGGTGTGGGACGGCTGGGACGAGGAGGAGGGCCGACTCCCCAACAGCCACTTCCGGCTCCGGCGACCGTGACCCGCCCGGGCGACCGCGGGTGACGTAACCCCCTACCACCCGCGCGCGTTGACCAGGTGACCGCAGTCACAGTCACCGGAGGTCACCATGCCGCGCCGCCGCTCCCGCCCGCTCCCGGCCGCCCTCGCCGCCGCCGCGCTCACCCTCGGCGCCGCGCTGGCACCGACGCCGCCGGCCGCGGCGTACGAGCACCGGGACTGGGGCAGCACCGGAGCACCGGACCGCCCGCTGCGCAGCGGGTGCCACGGCTACGACTACCACTACGTCGTCGACCCGCCGAGCGACGACTGGGCGGCGGAGATCTTCCTGGTCGACCCCCGGGGCGTGAAGCTGGCCTCCGGCGCCATCGACGTGGACTCGGACCCGGCGAGGGGCCAGAGGTCGTGGACGATCTGCGGGCCCTCGACGGTCCCGGGTCGGTTCACCATCAAGATGCGGGTGACCTGGCAGACGAGCATCACCGAGATCCACAAGGGCTGGGTCGAGCCGTCGCACTTCCGGCTGTACCGCAAGCGCTGACCCGCGCCCGCCCCCGAGGGCCCCGGGGTGCTCAGACGACCTGGTGCAGCCAGCGCACCGGCGCGCCGTCGCCGGCGTGCCGGAAGGTCTCCAGCTCGTCGTCCCACGGCTTCCCGAGCAGCTTGTCGATCTCGACCAGCAGCGTGGTGTCCCCGAGAGCGGCCTTGACCACGGCGGCCTTGAGCCGGTCCTCGGGGATCATGATGTCGCCGTGCAGGCCGGTGACGGCGTGGAAGACGCCCAGCTCGGGCGTGTAGGAGTACCGGGCACCCTCGGTGCCGGAGGTCGGCTCCTCGGTCACCTCGAAGCGCAGGTGGTTCCAGCCGCGCAGCGCCGAGGCGATGGCGGCTGCCGAACCCGGTGCGCCGGTCCAGGAGAGCTCGGCGCGGTAGGTGCCTGCCTGCGCCGGCTGGGGGGTCCAGTCGGCGTTGACGGCAGCACCCAGCACACCACCGACGGCCCACTCGATGTGCGGGCACAGCGCGGACGGCGCTGAGTGGACGTACAGGACGCCCCTCGTCGCGGTGCGGGTAGCAGTGCGTGCGGTCACCGTGACCTCCTTCTTCCTCCGGCGCGAGCTACGCCTTCCCCAGCGGTCTCGTGTCGGTCGAAGTCAGTCGAGTGACAACGATGTAGTTGTGCCCCCATTGTGACCCATGAGGCGCCTGAGCACCAGCCACCACGGCCGATCGGCGGGTCGGGACTCCCCGCCGACGCACTCACCCCGAGCGCACCGGGCTGCTCGGCTCCACCACGTTGGCCGGGTCGAGCAGGGCGCCGAGGCGCACGCCGTCGGCCGGGCCCGTCGGACCGGCCGCTGCGGGGTCGACGTCGACGACGTCGAGCACCACGCAGGTGACGTTGTCCCTGCCGCCGGCCGCGAGCGCGTGGTCGACCAGTGCGGTACCGGCCGCGTCCGGATCACCACGACCGAGGACCTCGCCGATCACCTCGTCGACGACCATGTCGGTGAGGCCGTCGCTGCACAACAGGTACCGGTCGCCCGCGCGCAGGCGCACCGGGAGCAGGTCGAGCCCCTGGTCGGCGGGGTCACCGTCGACCGACCGCAGCACCACGTTGCGCCAGGGATGCCGGGGCACGGCCTCGCGGGCCAGCTGCCCGGACTCCACCAGGTGCGCGACGTACGTGTGGTCGGTGGAGAGCTGCTCGAGGACGCCGGAGCGCAGCCGGTAGGCGCGGGAGTCCCCCACGTGTCCCAGCACTGCCCGCTCCCCGTCGCACAGGAGCACCGTCAGCGTCGTGGCCATCCCGAGCCGGGTGAGGTCGCGCTGGATGGCGCGGCGGATGCCGGCCCGCGCCCGGTCGGCCCCGGCGACGAGGACCTGCTCGGGCGTCCGGGCGTGACCCGGGTCCCCGGCGGGACCCAGGACCGTCTCGACGACCGCGCTGGCGACGGTCGCCGAGGCGACCTCGCCCGCGGCGGCGCCGCCGACCCCGTCGGCCACCAGGCCGAGCGTCGTGCCGACGAAGCCGGCGTCCTCGTTGTGGTCGCGGACGTGGCCCACATCGCTGAACCCTGCACCCGAGAACCGCAGCACCGCTCCTCCTCCAGCCCCCGGGTAGTGAATCCTCCACCGCCGACCGGGTCAAGGCCACGAGAGCTGTACCCGACGTGTCTCGTCCGCAATCGCGGTGTGACGTGCCCTACCCTCGCCCCATGTCCGACAGCCCGCCCCGGACCTCGGCTGCGCTCGAGGTGTCACGGAGCCGATGGGCGGTTCGCGCCGCCGTGGCGCTGGTCCTGCTGGTCGCGCTCCTCGCGGTCCTGCTGTGGTACACCACCCACCCTCGGGAGCTGGCCACCAGCGAGGAGACCCGCCAGGCCGCCACACCGGTCGGGGTGCCGGTGTACGTCGCGATGGCGCCGGCGCCGACCGACCGCTCGCTGGGCGTCGACGGCGTCAAGCTGCGGGTGACCGCCAACACCGACGTCGACGTGCGTCCGCTGCTGTGTCGGGACGGCTCCCCCGGAGTCACCTCCGACCCGGCGGCGTACTGCAGCGAGCTGGTCGACCCCGAGGGCCAGCGGCTCGAGCCCGGGGACTCGCTGCTCGTCGAGGTGGCAGCGGACGAGCCGGCCATCGTGGTCGTCGACCGGATCCGGGTCGGCTACCAGGACGGCATCCGCGCGGCGACGCAGCCCGCCGGGGTGGACCACGCCGTGGTCAACGTCCTGGGACGCTGACCACGGCCCTTCGCGCTCAGTCCTGCGGGATCCGCTTCTCCAGCGCCTCGGCACGCGCCGCGGCGTCCGTGATCTCGTCGCTGTCGATCGCGTGCGTCCGGTGGAACCACGCCAGCGCGTCGGTCAGCCGACCGGCCGCCTCGAGCGTGTCGGCGTAGGCGTACCGCAGCCGGACGACCCACGACGCCCGCGTCTTCGACGTGAGCGGTGCGAGCTCCAGGGTGCGCAGCGCCGCGTCGACCTGGCCCATGTCCCGACGCGCACCGGCCTCGACGATCGTCATCTCGGCCTTCGCCTCGGGGACGAAGTTGGCCACCGACGGGCTCTTCGCCAGCTTCAGCGCCTGGTCGGGGTGGCCGAGGGCGCGGTGGCAGTCGGCCATGATCGGCAGGTAGGCGGTCGCGCCGTTCATCCGCTTGGCCGCACGCAGCTCGGCGAGCGCCTCGGCGTAGTGCCCGGCTGCGTACGCCGCCTCGCCGGCCGCCTCACGCACGACGGCCAGCCGGGGCGCGCGCGCCCGGGCCGCCAACGTGTGCTGGTAGGCGGTCTCCGGGTCGTCGTCGATGAGCATGCCCGCCGCGGCGAGGTGCCGGGCGACACGGGACGCGAGCTTCTCCGGAAGACCCTTGAGCTGGGCCGTGATCGAGCGGTCGAGCTCCTTGCCGGTCACGTCCTCGGGCAGGTCGGGACCGTCGTAGCGCGCCTGCTCGGCTGTGCGGTCGACCTGCTTGTCGGCGGGACGCTTCCAGTCGGGCTTGCCGCCGGATCGCTCGCTGCGACCGCGCTCGGGTCGTCCACCGCGCTCGGGGCGACCGCCCCGCTCCGGACGACCGCCCGAGCGGCGGTCACGACGCTCGTCGCCACCCGGCTCGAAACGGTCGGCGCGCTCGCTCGACCGCGAGGAGCGGCCGGAGCCGCCCTTCTCGGGACGACCGGCACTGCCCTTGTCGGGACGGCCACGGCCACCGGAGGCCGGCTTGCCGCCGGCGGGCTTGCCGCCTCGCGGACCACCGGACCGGCCTCCGCTGCCGGTCCCCTGCGACGGACGCTGGCTGCGACGCTCCTCGGCCACGGCTCCACCTCTGCACTTCCTGGCCCGGACGGGCCCGATCCTCACGAAATTGCGGGAAAAACACGTAGAGGCCACCTTGCGGTGGCCTCTACGGAGTGTATGTCCGGCGGCGTCCTACTCTCCCACAACCTCGCGGTTGCAGTACCATCGGCGCTGAAAGGCTTAACTTCCGGGTTCGGGATGGGACCGGGTGTTTCCCTTTCGCTATGGCCGCCGTAACTCTAGCGGTCCACACCCTGGCGTGTTGTCAGCCGGGTGTGGCCAAGCCTCTGTTCACATGTGTCGTGCACCCACTTGTCGTGGGGTCGAACTGTGTTCTGGATTCGTGGACGCGAGCACTCGTGCAACGTGGTTGTTGTCTTGGTTGAGTGGTTGTGGGACAAGCCCTCGGCCTATTAGTACCGGTCGGCTAGGCATTGCTGCTGTACACCTCCGGCCTATCAACCCAGTGTTCTGCTGGGGGCCTTACCCACATAAGTGGTGGGAAACCTCATCTTGAAACGTGCTTCCCGCTTAGATGCATTCAGCGGTTATCACTTCCGAACGTAGCTAACCAGCCGTGCCCCTGGCGGGACAACTGGCACACCAGAGGTTCGTCCATCCCGGTCCTCTCGTACTAGGGACAGCCTTTCTCAAGTTTCCTGCGCGCGCGGCGGATAGGGACCGAACTGTCTCACGACGTTCTAAACCCAGCTCGCGTGCCGCTTTAATGGGCGAACAGCCCAACCCTTGGGACCTGCTCCAGCCCCAGGATGCGACGAGCCGACATCGAGGTGCCAAACCATCCCGTCGATATGGACTCTTGGGGAAGATCAGCCTGTTATCCCCGGGGTACCTTTTATCCGTTGAGCGACGTCGCTTCCACATGCCGACGCCGGATCACTAGTTCCGACTTTCGTCCCTGCTCGACATGTCTGTCTCACAGTCAAGCTCCCTTGTGCACTTACACTCGCCACCTGATTGCCAACCAGGCTGAGGGAACCTTTGAGCGCCTCCGTTACATTTTAGGAGGCAACCGCCCCAGTTAAACTACCCATCAGGCACTGTCCCTGATCCGGATCACGGACCTAGGTTAGACATCTAGTACGACCAGAGTGGTATTTCAACGATGACTCCACACTCACTGGCGTGAATGCTTCACAGTCTCCCACCTATCCTACACAAGCCGAACCAAACACCAATACCAAACTATAGTAAAGGTCCCGGGGTCTTTCCGTCCTGCCGCGCGTAACGAGCATCTTTACTCGTAGTGCAATTTCGCCGAGTCCACGGTTGAGACAGCGCCCAAGTCGTTACTCCATTCGTGCAGGTCGGAACTTACCCGACAAGGAATTTCGCTACCTTAGGATGGTTATAGTTACCACCGCCGTTTACTGGGGCTTAAGTTCTCCGCTTCGACACACAAGTGCGTCTAACAGGTCCCCTTAACCTTCCAGCACCGGGCAGGAGTCAGTCCGTATACATCGTCTTACAACTTCGCACGGACCTGTGTTTTTAGTAAACAGTCGCTTGGGCCTGGTCTCTGCGGCCGTCACTGCTTCCCCCAGCAAGTGGGATCACAGATCGGGCCCCCCTTCTCCCGAAGTTACGGGGGCATTTTGCCGAGTTCCTTAACCATGGTTCGCTCGATCGCCTTGGTATTCTCTACCTGATCACCTGAGTCGGTTTGGGGTACGGGCGGCGCGTAGCTCGCTAGAGGTTTTTCTCGACAGCATAGGATCACCCACTTCCCCACAATTGGGTCCCCATCAGATCTCAGGATCGACATCAAAGTCAGCAGTACGGATTTACCTACACTGCTCCCTACATCCTTGGCCACGGACAACCATCGCCGTGGTTGGGCTGCCTTCCTGCGTCACCCCATCGCTTGACTACTACCAGCTCGGGTCCCACGCTCCGCCAAGCCCCATCCCCCCGAAGGGTTCAGTAAGCAAGGTTTCGGGTGGTTAGCATCACCAGGTTCGTCATGGGCGCTACTTTGCCGGTACGGGAATATCAACCCGTTGTCCATCGACTACGCCTGTCGGCCTCGCCTTAGGTCCCGACTTACCCAGGGCAGATTAGCTTGACCCTGGAACCCTTGATCATTCGGCGCACGTGTTTCTCACACGTGATTCGCTACTCATGCCTGCATTCTCACTCGTGTCGCGTCCACCCCTGGGTCACCCCGGAGCTTCACTCGCGACACGACGCTCCCCTACCCATCCACACACCTGAACCAACCCAAAAGGCGGCTTAGTTAACGCATGAATGCCATAGCTTCGGCGGATGACTTGAGCCCCGCTACATTGTCGGCGCGGAATCACTTGACCAGTGAGCTATTACGCACTCTTTCAAGGGTGGCTGCTTCCAAGCCAACCTCCTGGTTGTCAATGCGACTCCACATCCTTTTCCACTTAGTCACCGCTTAGGGGCCTTAGCTGATGGTCTGGGCTGTTTCCCTCTCGACTACGGAGCTTATCCCCCGCAGTCTCACTGCTGCGCTCTCACTTACCGGCATTCGGAGTTTGGCTAACGTCAGTAACCTGGTCGGGCCCATCGGCTATCCAGTGCTCTACCTCCGGCAAGAAACACGCAACGCTGCACCTAAATGCATTTCGGGGAGAACCAGCTATCACGAAGTTTGATTGGCCTTTCACCCCTATCCACAGGTCATCCCCTCAGTTTTCAACCTAAGTGGGTTCGGTCCTCCACGCGGTCTTACCCGCGCTTCAACCTGCCCATGGATAGATCACTTCGCTTCGGGTCTTGATCGTGCTACTCAAACGCCCTGTTCGGACTCGCTTTCGCTCCGGCTTCCCCACACGGGTTAACCTCGCAACACAACGCAAACTCGCAGGCTCATTCTTCAAAAGGCACGCCATCACCCCAACACCCACAAGGGGCAGCCGGGCTCTGACGGATTGTAGGCACACGGTTTCAGGTACTATTTCACTCCCCGCCAGGGGTACTTTTCACCTTTCCCTCACGGTACTTGTCCGCTATCG